>JAFPIE010000014.1 GCA_017388605.1 Acholeplasmatales bacterium
ATGGGTAAGCTTATTGTGCTCAGAATAGCCACACATCATACCCTCACCATTCTTAGATTCACCATCAACTAATACCTTAACTACCTGTCCAACAAATCGTTCATGACCCTTTAGATAGCCCTCATTGGTTACAGCAATAAGACGGTTTAATCTTTCCTTCTTTTCTTCTTCAGGAGTATGATCTACCATACGAGCTGCAGGGGTACCCTCTCTTTTTGAATAAATAAAGGTAAATGCGCCCTCAAAGCCAACCTCATGGCATAAATCTAGGGTATGCAAGAATTGCTCCTCTGTTTCATTTGGGAAGCCTACAATGATATCTGTTGTAATAGAAATTCCAGGTACAAGCTCCTTAAGCTTGTTCACCTTTTCCATGTATATTTCATGCGTGTATTTTCTATTCATTATTTTTAAGATATCATTATCTCCACTTTGAACAGGAAGATGTAGGTGTGGCATTACACTTTTACAATCTCTCATAGCCTCCATTGTCTTTAAATCTAAATCTCTTGGATGGCTAGTTGTATATCTTATTCTTTCAATACCTGTCTTATCTAAGTCATATAGTAAATCACCGAAGGTATAATCAATTCCTAAATCCTTACCATAGGCATTTACATTTTGTCCAAGAAGCGTTACTTCCTTATAGCCCTCTTGTACTAATTCTTCTACTTCCTTTATAATATCATCCTTACTACGGCTTCTTTCTCTACCTCTAGTATAAGGTACAATACAATAGGTACAGAATTCATCACAGCCATACATAATGGATACCCATGCCTTATGCTTCGATTTTCTATGCTTAGGGGCATCCTCTAAAATATTACCCTCATTAGATAATACCTCAACGACCTTAGCCTTAGTCATATAGGCATCATAAATAAGCTCTGGTAAATGATCTCTATTATGTGTACCAAAGATAATATCTACATCGTAAGAATTTATAATCTTATTCGTTGCAGATTCCTCCTGTGGCATACATCCACAAATACCAACTAATAAATCTGGGTTATCTCTTTTTCTGCCCTTAAGCTGACCTAAAACACCCCAAATTCTTTGTTCAGCATTTTCTCTTATCGCACAGGTATTTAATAATACTAAATCAGCATCTAATGGATCTATTGCCTCAACATAGCCAATACCCTCAAGAATACCTGCCATAACCTCACTATCTGCCTCATTACCCTGGCATCCATAGGTATAGATATAATACTTTTTACCCTTGCCTAAATTTTGATATTTATCATTTAGCTTATAATGGATGGTTTCAACATCCAAATTACGTCTAAGTTTTGCCTCCTTTAGGGATGGCATTGCCTTAACATTTTTCATTTTTTATCACCACGCTTGGAAATTATACACTAAGAATAAAAGGAATATCAAGACTGAAATTCCTTTATTTGTTCATTATTTTTCATTTAAAATATATTTCTTATTAAATCTTGTAATTGTATTCTTTAAACCAAAATCTAAAATGACTCCATTTAACATATATTCATTACCTGTTGCACATTTAAGTGGTTCAAACATACCCGTCCTGAATCTTTGGATAACCATATCCTTATCATCACCTAAAATGGAATCAAATGCGCCACACATTCCCATATCTGTGATGAAGCATGTATTATCAAATACCTGCTCATCCGCTGTTTGAGTGTGTGTATGTGAGCCTAAGATAGCATCTACCTTACCTGCAAAGCTAAAGAAGAATGCCTTCTTCTCGCTTGTTGCATCCCCATGGAAATCAACAAGGATGTAATCTGCATCGATTTCCTCAAGTAGCTTATCCATAGTTTTAAATGGATCATCAAGTGGAGTATAGGTATATACTCTACCTAGCATATTTACAATTGCAATCCTTTTATCATTATATTGGATATATAATATATCCTTGCCATAGGAGGTGCCTAAATTTGCAGGGCGAGCAATGGTTGCATCATTAATATAGTTTTTAATTTCTGATTTAGAAAATGTATGATTACCCATAGACATTCCTGCAATACCTAATTGCTTTAGCTGCTTATAATGCTTTTCAGATAATCCCTTTCCTTGGGTTACATTTTCTGCATTCACCAAAACTAAATTAATTTTATTTTCCGCCTTTATGGTATCAAGATTTTGTCTTAATACCTCTATTGTTTTCTCCCCAACAATATCACCTAAATATAATATACGCATAAAACACCTCCAAAGTTTTCAAAAAAAGGGTGATATTACTCACCCTTTTTTCTTACTTAGCAACATCCACTGAACGGATTTCACGGATTACTGTTACCTTAATCGTACCAGGGTAGGATAATTTGTTCTCAATTTCCTCCTTGATTTGACGGGCAATAGTAATTGTAGATAAATCATCAACCTCTTCAGGGTTAACAATTACTCTAACCTCTCTACCTGCCTGAATAGCAAAGGATGTCTTAACACCCTTAATACTATTTGAAATAGCTTCAAGATTCTCAAGTCTCTTTGTGTAATTTTCTAAGGAATCACTACGTGCACCTGGTCTTGCTGAAGATAATGCATCAGCAGCAGCAACCAATACTGCAATAATTGATTTTGGAGCAACATCCTCATGGTGGGATGCGATTGCATCAATAACCTCTTTAGGCTCATGATACTTCGTTGCAAGTTCAACACCAATTTCAACATGGCTTCCTTCAATTTCATGATCGACAGCCTTGCCAATATCGTGTAGTAAACCTGCACGTCTTGCCAAAATTTCATTTTCTCCAATTTCCGATGCAAGCTTTCCTGCAAGCATTGCTGTTTCAATACAATGCTTTAGAACGTTTTGGCCATAACTTGTACGGAAGTTCAAACGACCAATCAATCTTACCAAATCAGGATGAATCTTACCGATACCTGTTTTAAATACAGCATCCTCACCCATTTCTCTGATAACCATTTCAACCTCGCCACGACATCTATCTACGACCTCTTCAAT
>JAFPIE010000179.1 GCA_017388605.1 Acholeplasmatales bacterium
ATATACCTCTATAATTCTTAAGCCCTTATCAAAATATTCATTAATTAAAGCCTTAATCGAACTAGATTTACCAGTGCCTGCATCACCATATAATAATACATTATTATAAGGCTTACCTAAAATAAAGTTTTCTGTATTCTCGCACAATAGCTTTTTTTGGTAATCTAAACCAATTAAATCCTTGAATGAAAGATTTAAGACATTCTTAATTGGCTTTAATATGCCATCCGCTACACGGAAGGCTTTATATATAGCCATATCCGAAAGCCCCTTTCCCTTATAGAAGCCTTCAATGACATTAACAAAATTTAAATAATTATTGAGGTGCTCAATCTTATTATATAAATCATCCAATAGAGTTGCTAAATAGGTACCCTCACCTCTTTTAAAGGTGAAATATTTTGTTTCCTTTAGGAATTCAAATTCTTTATTATATAATTCAAAATATTCCTGATAATCCATCAAGATAATATTGGATTGTCCTTCTATTTTTTGATTCAATTCAATACTTCTCGTATAAGAATTTTCATTATAAATTAAAGTATATAAAATATATTTTTTATATAGATTACCCGTTATTCCATGCTCTATAGAAAAGGATACTAGATTTCCTACCGCAATTTTAGCAAGATTTTGATCATCCTTTGCATTCAAAATAGAATCTAAAATGTATGCTTTTTTTATCTCATTCATAACATAAAACATAAAATGCACCTCTTTTACCCTATATTTCACTTAAATTATATCGAAAATGTAGAAAATAAAAAAGAAAAATGATAAAATAAAAGAACAATGAGGAGTTTTTATTATGATCGTTAATACAATACTTATACTTTTAGCCACTGCTACCTCTGGCGTTATTTGTTACTTTACAGGAACCTATACGACATGGTGGTGGGTTTTAATATTCGTACTATTTATTCCTATTCTATACATCATTTGGTTTGGAATTTATTTAGTTCCACTTTGGATAGCATCTCTATTTATGAATATAAAAATTAAAAAGGGCAAGCCACAGCCAGAAAATGGCTCTAAGATTTGTTATTGGTTTGTAAGACAAACCTCCTATGTGGTTCCCTTCCTATTCCGTATTCATTTTACAAGAAGTGGAGAATTCCCAAAGGAAAAAAGTATGATTGTTTCAAATCATACATCGAATTTTGATCCAATGCCAATTCTATATTATACAAAAGGACAGCCAGTTACCTGCGTAACTAAGCCAGGTAATCTAACTATGCCTATTGCAGGGCCATTTATTTACAATTGTAATTTTATTGAAATAGATAGAGATAATGATTTTAATGCCGTTAAATCTATTGTTCGTGCATCTAAGGTATTATCTAAGAATCTAGCAAGTGTATATATTTGTCCTGAGGGAACAAGAAATCATCATCCAGAGAATGGATTAATGGATTTTAAGGGTGGAAGCTTTAAAATTGCATTTAAGGCAAAGTGCCCTATTACTGTTGTAGCTATTAAAAACACACATAAGGTTGGAAAACAATTTTGGTATAGAAACACTAGAGTATTTGTCGATGTATGTGAGGTAATACCTTACGAAAAATATAAAGATATGAATTCGCAGGAGCTAGCTCACTACTGCAAGCATTTAATAGAGGAGAAGCTAGCGGAAAGGGGTTAATATGAATTATCTTCTTTATAATCCATTATCGAATAACGGTAAGGGTGACGATGGCAAGAAAAAGGCAGTAAAGGAATTATCTGGTCAATTCCCTGATTTAGAGGAGGTTGACTATACTTCTACTATTTTTGAAGATTTAGCGAAGGATTTAAAGGCTGGAGACAATCTCATTTTAGTTGGTGGAGATGGTACCCTTTCTTTCTTTGCGAACGACATTAAAACATATCCTGTATGTGAGGGTGTTACCTATTATTTATTCCCATGGGGAACAGGAAATGATTTTGTTAATGATTTAAAGGATAAGGATGTTAATCTAAAGCTAATCGAAATCAACAAATATTTAGAGAAGCTACCAAAGGTTAAGGTAGGTACCCACGAGCAATATTTCATCAATAATGTTGGCTATGGTCTTGATGGAATGGTTTGTGAGGTTGCAGATTCCCTTAAGGCTAAGGGAAAAAAGCCAAACTATACTTCTATTGCTTTATCTTTACTTAGAGGTAAATACGAGCGTAGAAACGCAAAAGTTACGGTTGATGGCGTTACAAAGGAATTCAAGGAGGTATGGATTGCCCCTGCAATGAATGGTAGATACTATGGTGGTGGAATGAAGGCTACACCAGAGCAAAACAGATTAAGTGGCAATTTAACCTGTGCGGTAATGTATGGACAATCAAGATTGCATACCATTACAGCTTTCATGGGTATTTTTAAAGGAACCCATGTAAAGCATACCGAAATGGTTGAATTCATTGTTGGCAAGCATATTCACGTTGAATTTGATACACCTTGTGCTCTTCAAATTGATGGTGAAACATTCCTAGATGTTAAGGAATATGATGCTTGGTATGAAGAATAAAATTTAGGGACTACAATGTAGTCCCCTTTTTTAGTACTCATAATTCTTTTTTAATGGCTTCTTATTCCTTATTGGGAATAAAATATAATAAACTGGAATTGTTAAGAAAATGATCCATGCAGGATGCCAAGCATTTAAGCCAAAGCCTAAACCAATATATATTCCTCCTACAACAAATGGGAATATATATTCTGGATTAACCTCGCCTAAGAAGATAGGCATAAGTGGGATTAATAGGAATGCTAAGGAACCCCATGCCCACATTTTCCATATGTAACCCATAGCTAAAAATATGATTAAGCTTACAATGGGTGTTGCACATATAATTCTTTGTCTTAATGTCATATTACTAATTTTCATATAAACCTCCTCATCTACTACAACTCTTTTAATATAGGATAATATATCTCTTTCAATTTCATTTTGTCTTATTACTCCATAGGTACTACTAAAGAAGAATACAGGTATGGCCATAGACATAGTATAGGCAAAGCCCTTATCCTTCATAGATTTGTCTGCAAATAGAACTCTAAGCTCATCACCATTTACCTCTAAATAAATGGATATGGAGCATATCGTACCACTTAAGGATTTAAAATATTTATTCCTTTGTGTCATATTCGTTGCAGTAATAATATATTTATCTTGATTTAATACCTCTATATTCGTCATTAAGGAATTTCTTTTTAAAATATCAATAATCCCATTCGATAATTTTTCTAAAGAAAAATCCTCTTCTATTTTGAATTTATATTCGTCCATAATTTTTACTTAGAGATTTCATTTAGCCTTACTACAAAATTATTACAAATGGTAATCTTTCTAGATGCAATATCTATATCCTTATGCTCAACAATCATCATATACTCTGCATCCGCTCTATAATTATCTAAAATCGTAAGGCAATCATCGAAGCATACATTTAAAACCTCTAAATCCCCCTTCTTCTTTAGTTCTTCTATTATGGTAGCTTTAATTGCAAATCGCATGGCAAGGCTATCTGGGCTTATCTTTCTATATTCCTTCTTTAAATTTTCATCCTTCTTAAGCTCAGATATTCCATACATTCCTGCAGATGCCCCAATCAAGAAAACATTTAAGGTAACCATAGATAACGTTATGGCAGCAAACCCTAAATTCTCTCCTGCATAGGCAAGATCATCTAAGGATGCTTTGACATCCTTATTTTTTGTTGCAGCAAAGGTACCAATAGGTCCTGCAAGAAGGCTTGCTGCAGCAACAATACCAAGGCCCTTCCATACACTCTTATCAAATTCCTTTAAATTCTTTTTATTAATGCTATAATAATTCTTCTTTAATTCTTCCTTTAATTCTTTTAATTTCGTCAAATTATCAAATAAAACATCCGATACCTTTTCTTCGGATTCATTAGGACAGGCAAAGCTATATTCACTTTGAAGTAAAAGCTTTAATCCCATTAAGATTCTTGCCTCATTATTGGTATCCTCTTTATAGAATTCCTCTACAGATTCTTTTAATTCCTCCTTAGACATTAAAGGTATATCCTTATTCTTACTATTAAAATCCTCTAAATTATCTAAGGCCTTATTCTTTAATTTAGCTAAGCTATCCTTATCCTGCTTCTTAATTGGATTAATAATATTATTTATTACCTTATTGAATTTATTACTATTGGAATCCTTTAATTCTAAATCCTTAATTCTTTCTTCAATAAGCTCTATATCCTTATGTATTCTATAATATTCTAATGCCTTATATAGCTTTTCTTCTTCAAGTAAAATATTTTTAGTTTCTTCCATATTATCTTATCTCCTTTAATATAAATTCCTTTAAGCGCTCTAAATTCAATTTCTTACTGTTTTCCTTAATCAGTAAAATAATATCCTTTAGCTCACTATCATCCATAAAGTATATATCACAATAAGAGTAAACATCCTTTTTGGAAAATTCGCCACTTACGATCGATTGAAATAGCTTAACCATAACCGGAGGTATTTCATCTAATGCACCAAGCTCAAAATCAGATATATATTTATATAAGGTTGGTCTTGATTTATTTGTAATTCTAGATAATTCTGTAATGGTAAGTAAGTCTGTTACTTTCATTTTATCACCCTTTCTTTAACATTATTTTACAACAAGTGTAAAATTTTGTAAAATATAAATGTAAAAAAGTGTAAAATAAAAGTCCTGATTGCTCAGGACTATATATTTATGCGAAGCATATACAAACTCCAAAATCAGGATATACAGAAGCAAAACGCTCAAATAGAATCGTATAGCCTTCCTCATTTAGCTTTTCTGTTGCATAATTTAAAAGCTCATCCTTTGGATAAACATTTAATAGATATAGATGATTCGAGGAATAGTAAGAATTATTATAATTTTTGATATATTCCTTTAAATTGGATACAAAGCTATCCACTTCCTCTATAGTATCTAATGATAAATCCATAGTTATATCCTTATTCTTCATGAAGAAGCTACCTTTATAATCCAAAGAAATAGTTCCTATCTTAGCTTTATTATTGAAATTGAACCAATCTACTGATTGATTTTGATATAGATCTGTCCAAGTCTTATAATCCATCATACAAGCAAATTCTCTAAAGATATACATTTCTTTACCAACCTCTGGATAATAACTGTTATAGAAATAGGAGTAGGTAGGATCACAAATATAATATTTATCATCCTCACCCTTAACATAAACATAGCCATGAGATTGGTAAGATCTCGCTCCATTCACATTTGCAAATGAGCTTTGCGTATGTGATGCATCAATAGAATTAATTGGGCTAGATACCTTTTCATTATCTATACCTTCTATAGAGCTTAATAGGGATAATGCTTTAGCAAAGCCATGGCATACGCCCTCTTTTGCATCAAAGATTCCCTCAATATATGCACCTTGAAGCATAGACATTACCTCATCTGGATGATTTCCATCCTTTTGGAATATAGCATATTCCTCTGCTGGTGCATAGGTTGCATTCGATAATATCCATGCATCAATTGCCGTTTCCTTATCTAATATAGTCATATCATCATAAATGATATTTCTTAAAATATCCTTTGCTTTATTCATTACCTTTTCTGCAGGAGAATTCTCTAAGCAATTCGGAATATATTTATTTTCAAGTACATAGAATAATTGATCCGAATTATATACATCTACTGTGCCATTCGTAAAGCTCTTATAGCCAAAATCATCAAAGTCATCACTTCTTTTTGGTAAAGTAGAATAAAAGGTGTAAGGAAGTCCTGCACTTTCATAAGGAATTTCCTTTGATGAATACATATTGGCTTCCTCATTATAAAGGAAGGTCAATAGGC
>JAFPIE010000180.1 GCA_017388605.1 Acholeplasmatales bacterium
GCCATGGTTGATGAGAATTTAAAAAGATTAGTAATGGAGGATGTTGTTATGCTATCCTCCTTAGGTATGAAGGTTGTTTTAGTCCATGGTGGTGGACCTGAAATTTCTTCTATGCTTAAGAAAATAAATAAGCAAAGCGAATTTGTAAATGGACTTAGAGTAACCGATGGTGAAACTATGGATATCGTTACTCAGGTACTTGCTGGAAAGCTAAACAAAAGCTTAGTAAATCAGCTGAATTTAGCTGGTGGAAAGGCAATAGGCTTATCTGGTGTTGATGCAGGTATGATTGAGGCATTACCTAAGGACCCTAAGCTTGGGTATGTAGGTACAATTACTGAAATTAATACTGATATCATATTAGATTCCCTAACGTTAGGCTATATTCCAGTAATTTCTACCATTGGTTTTGACCAAAATGGTAATTTATATAATATTAATGCAGATACTGCAGCAGCAAGAATTGCTGGTGCCCTAGATGCAGAAAAATTTATCGCTATGACAGATATTAAGGGTGTGCTTAAGGATAAGAATGATCCAAATTCCTTAATGCAAACCATTAATGTTTCTGAAATTAAGCAGCTTGCAAAGCAAGGCATTATCGATGGTGGTATGCTACCTAAGGTTGCATGCTGCGAGGAAGCAATTCGTCGTGGTGTAAACAACGTAGTAATTATTGATGGACGTGTTCCACATTCCATTTTAATTGAAGTATTAACGGATGAGGGTGTAGGTACACAGTTTAAGTAGGAGGCTTCTTATGGAAGATATGAAGGAATTTGAAAAGGAATTAATGTGTGATGATAGCGAGAATATCTTAAATACATATAAAAGATTCCCTGTCGTATTAAAAGAAGGTAAGGGTGCAACCCTTAAGGATTATACAGGTAAGGAATATATTGATTTTTCCTCAGGAATTGGAACGAATTCCTTTGGTGTTTGTGATAAGGAATGGGTAGATGCAGTAGTACATCAAGCAAATACATTACAGCATTCCTCTAATCTATATTACACAGCTCCACAGGTAATGGTTGCTAAAATGCTTTGTGAGAAGACCAATATGAAAAAGGTATTCTTTGGTAATTCTGGTGCTGAGGCAAATGAATGTGCCATTAAGGCTGCAAGAAAATATTCCTATGATAAATATGGTTTAGGAAGAAGTGAAATCATAACCCTACAAAATTCCTTCCATGGAAGAACAATTGCCACATTATCTGCAACAGGACAGGATGTATTTCACCAATGGTTTTTCCCATTTGTAGGTGATTTTAAATATTGTCCTGCATCAGATATTGATGCATTAAAGGGTTTAATCAGCGAGAAAACATGCGCAATAATGATTGAAACTGTTCAGGGTGAGGGTGGCGTTGTTGCATTAGATCCTAAATTTATTAAATATATCGATAAGGTATGTAAGGAAAAGGATATCCTATTTATTGTCGATGAGGTTCAAACCGGTAATGGTAGATGTGGATATTTATATTCCTATATGGAATATGGAGTTACACCAAATATTGTTACAACAGCTAAGGGCTTAGCTGGTGGCTTACCCTTTGCAGCAATACTATTTGATGAAAAAACAGAGAATGTCTTATCCTATGGTCAGCATGGTACAACCTTCGGTGGAAACCCAGTTTGTGCAAGTGCTGCAGTATCGGTATTAAAAAGAATTGATGATAAGTTATTGAATCACGTGCGTGAATGCCGTAAAATAATTGAAGATAGACTAAAGGATGTAGAAGAGGTTAAATCTATTTCTGGTAAGGGCCTTATGGTAGGTATTGAGCTTAAGGATGGCCTAAAGGCAGTAGATATTGCATCAAAATGTATGGAGGAAGGATTAATTCCATTAACTGCAAAAACTAAGATTCGTCTACTTCCACCATTAAATATTACATTTGAAGAGCTAAATAAGGGACTTGATATCCTTATTCACGTTTTGAAGGAGGCTTAAATGAAGCATTTATTAACATTAGAACAATTATCAAAAGAGGAATTGCTTGATATTTTAAATCTTGCAGACCAATTAAAATTCCAAAAGAAGAATGGTATTCCTCACGAATTATTAAAGGGTAAAACCCTAGGTATGATTTTCCAAAAATCATCTACTCGTACTAGAGTATCCTTTGAGGTTGGTATGCATGAGCTTGGTGGTCAGGCATTATTCCTATCCTCTAGAGATTTACAAATTGGTCGTGGTGAGCCAGTACAGGATACCGCAAGAGTATTATCTAGATATCTAGATGGTATAATGATTCGTACCTTTGACCAAAAGGAAGTAGAGGATTTAGCAAATTATGGTTCTATTCCTGTAATTAATGCTTTAACAGATTATTGCCATCCATGTCAGGTATTAGCTGACCTAATGACAATTCGTGAATTTAAGGGTGCATATGAGGGCTTAAAATGCTGCTATATTGGTGATGGTAATAATATGGCAAACTCCATTATTGTTGGTGTATTACGCTTAGGTATGAAAATGAGTATTGCATGCCCTAAGAAATATGAACCAGATAGCCATATTCTAGAATTTGCAAAACAATTCCCTGGAATGTTTGAAATGACCGAAGACCCACTTGTTGCAGCTAAGGATGCCGATGTATTATTTACAGATGTATGGGCATCTATGGGTCAGGAATCAGAAAAGGCTGAAAGAGAAAAGATATTTAAGGGTATTTACCAAATTAATGATGCAGTTATGGCTGTTGCTAAGCCTGATTGTATGGTACAGCATTGTCTTCCTGCACATAGAGAAGAAGAAATCACAGATAAGGTTTTTGAAGCTCATGCGGATGAAATCTTCGAGGAAGCAGAAAATCGTCTTCATGCCCAAAAGGCAGTACTTGTTAAATTAATGGCTTAAGATTATCCTCTATCGAAAGATAGAGGTTTTCTTTTGCCTTAAACTTTGCTATAATACTTTCGTTGAAAAAGAAAGATAAATGGTTGAACCTATGGCAGTAATGTTATATGAAACAAAATTTTATGTTCATGCTGTAGATACGGATTTAAAGGATAAAATCCGTCCGGCATCAGTTTTATCCTATTTTCAGGATGCAGCAAGCGTCAACGCAGTAGAGCTTGGCGTTGGATATCACGACCTATTAGATTTAAATTTATATTGGGTAATTCTTTATGAGGAATTTGAAATATTAAAGGATATCGAATGGGGAGAGGTAGTAAGGACTAGAACATGGCCAAAATCTAGAACTAGACTAGAATTTGAAAGAGAATATGAGCTTAGAAATAATCAGGATGAATTACTCGTTAAGGGTATATCTACTTGGTGTGTAATAAGTACAGAAACCAGGAGACTTGAGCGAGGGGATTCTGTCATTTTCAAGGGAGAATATTACGACTATACCAACTACCCTGAAAAGCTAAATAGAAAGATGAAGCTTCAAATTACAGAACCAGATATGACCTATGATTATAAGGTCTTATATACAGATTTAGATCATAATCTACATCTAAATAATGCGAAATATTTAGATGTCATTTATAATATGCATGCCAATGATAAAAAGGTAAAAAAGGTAAGAATCTCCTTTGTCAATGAAGCACATGTAGGAGAAACATTACATATTTTATATAAGCATGAGGAACAAGGAGATTGCTATATTGGACTTGTAGGATCCAATACCTGCTTTATGGCAATCTTAGAGACGGAGGAATAAAAAATGAGAGGCTTTTTAGATTTTATTAAGGATACCCCTACTGCATTTCATGCAGCAAATAAAATAGCAAATATTTTAAAAGGAAATGGCTATATTGAGTTACATGAGGTAGAGGAATGGAATTTAACAAGAGGAGGAAAATATTTCTTCACAAGAAATCATTCTAGTGTATTTGCATGGGAAATCCCAATGGATTATAGAGATTTATCCTTTAATATTACTGCAGCACACCTAGATTCACCAACCTTTAAGCTAAAGCCTAATTTCACATTAGATCAAGGTAAATATATTAAGCTTAATACAGAGGTTTATGGTGGACCAATATTTATGAGCTGGCTTGACCGCCCATTAAATATTGCCGGAAGAGTAATGGTTAAGGAGAATAATAAGGTAACAACGAAATTATTATCCTTTAATAGAGCGATTTGTATGATTCCTAATTGCTCTATCCACTATAATAGAGAATTAAATAAGGGCTATGCATTTAATCCACAAAATGAAATGCTACCTATATTAACAGATAATAAGAATAGTGATTTACTTGCCTTAATTGCAAAGGAATTAAATGTTAAAAAGGAAGATATATTATCCTATGATTTATATTTAGCTCTACTAGATAGAGGAATGCTTGTAGGACCTAATAATGAATTTGTTATGGCACCTCAAATTGATAACCTAGAATGCTCCTATGGACTTTTAAATGCATTATTATCTGAAGTACCAGCAAAGGGTAGTGTAAATGTAATGTGCTTATTTGATAACGAAGAAATTGGTTCAGCAACAAGACAGGGTGCAGCAAGCACTACCTTATATGATTTATTAGAAAGAATTACATTATCCTTAGGATTATCTAGCGAGGAATTTAAAAGAAGCCTTGCATCAAGCTATTTCATTTCAGCAGATAATGCACAGGGCTTCCACCCATCCTACGCTTCAAAATATGATCCAACCAATGCTTGCTACATGAATGAAGGAATTGTTGTTAAAAATGCTGCAAGAGGCTCCTATACAACGGATGCATATTCCTTAGCTATATTTAAGGTATTATGCGAAAGAAGTGGTGCAAGATACCAATTAAATACAAATAGAAGTGATGTACCTGGTGGATCTACCCTAGGTGCCATCAGCCAAACTAAGGTATCTATTCCATCTGTAGATATTGGTCTTGCCCAGGTTGCTATGCATTCTTCCTATGAAACTGCAGGGGCTAGGGATTTAGAGGACCTAGTAAAGGCAATTAAGGAATTCTATCATACACATTTCCATACAGTAAATGATGGAACTGTAGAATTTTAACTATTGCTTTTGAAAAAATACACTAGGAGGGATTATTTATGATTGAAAATGAGAATAATGATATCGAAAGAACAAATACTTCTTCAAAAACCAGCTCTAACATTTTTTTTGTATTTGGCTTCGCTATAAATTTAATTGTTTCTGCTATTGGAGTATGGGGATTTATTACAATTCTGTCGTTGCCTGAGGATCACGAGTGGAGAAAGGATTTACCTTTTACCGCGCTTAGTTTAATACTTTTAGTTTTTACTATTGTGACTTTTATTCTAAGACGAAAATATATTGAAAAGAAACCTACAGCTGCTGCGTTTATTACATTATTTGGATTAATGTTTAATGCATTTGGAATTGTATCTGCAATTCTGTTGTTTGTTCATAGTAAGCATTCTTCACCAGATAATACTAGTAACCAATTCATCACTTCCATAAACAATAAATTAATTTCAAGTGTTCAAGAGTATAAGGAAAGAAAAAGAGACCTTGAAAATGGGGTGAAATCCGGATTAATAAGCGAAGATATTTATGAAAGTGAAATAATAATTTTAACGGATCAATTAAAGACTTATAAAGAAAAAATAGAAGAATCTATTCCTGTAAGGGAGAATCAATTGAAAAAGGGTATTATTTCAAAAGAGGAATATGATAAGATTCAATCAGAAATAGAAGAAGTAAATAGTATGTTAAACTAACAAAAAAAGCCAACACAAACGTGTTGGTTTTTCTTATGAGTAATTTAAATATTTAGGGGGATGACTATTAGCTATCAAATATTAGGGGGATAAAAAAATATAGTTAAATCCCCCTGTTATTTTAAAGCATAAAGTAAAATAAAAGGGACCTATGTTATCATTAGTTTACCCATAATACTAGTGAAAGGAGGTCCCATGAATAATGATATCACAGAATTACTAAAATTTGTAGGACTTCAACATTATGATGTAGATAAAAAAAAGACTACGTTTTATGTTGATCCTACCTCTTCTGAAATGACAGTAAATCTATACTTAAACAGGAGAATTACTGGTTGCCCATTTTGTAAATCAACACATACTGTAATCAAAGAAACAAAAGAAAAGCATATTAATCATTGTATAAAACCTCAGCAGCATTTATTTATTATATTTCATCAAAAGAAATTCAAATGCAAAGATTGTAATCACACTTTTATGGAAAACAATCCAATAGGAGCAAATATCAGCCACTATGGAAAAATACAAATGATTAATCAACTAAGAAATCCTAGAAAAACATTCTCTGAAGTAGCTAAAGAACACTTTACTACTACTCAACATGTAATAGATATATTTGATGAAATGGTCCAGTTAAACCGTCATCATTTAACGAAGGTAGTATGTTTTGATGAAATCTATTCCAAGAAATTAACTAAGACAAAATACTCCTTTGTAATCTTTGATCCAATGTCCAATACTTTACTAGATTTGTTAGATGCAAGACGAAAGAATGTGTTAGAGGAATACTTTATACATATTCCTATAAAAGAGCGATTAAATGTCCAATATGTTAATATTGACATGTGGCAAACATATGTAGATATAGCAGAAAGATACCTTCCAAACGCAACAATATGTGTAGATTCTTTTCATGTAATTGAACA
>JAFPIE010000181.1 GCA_017388605.1 Acholeplasmatales bacterium
AAATATATATTTAATTTATTTTTAATTGCTAGAGTTTCAATTACTCTTCTAACAACATATAGCTTTCTTTCGAAAGGTAATCCTTCTTCTATATCACTAGGCTTTTTAACAAATACCTGCATAATATATGGCATTGTCTTAATTGCAGTTTGACCAATTCCATATGTATCTACAGGAACTCTTCTATAACCTAATATTTCTAATCCTTCTTTATTAAATGTATCATCTATAATAGATAATTCCTTATTTCTAATATCCTCATTTTTAGATAAGAATATTTGACCTACACCATAAGATCCTAGCTTAGGTAATGTAAAGTCTAGCTTTTCGCTTCTAAAGAATTTATCAGGAATTTGGAATAAGATTCCGGCACCATCACCTGAATTATCCTCAGCACCTGTTCCTCCTCTATGCTCTAGATGAATTAATATGTTGAGGGCATCTTTAATCGTCTTATGAGTTTTTATTCCTTTAATTTGAGCTATAGCACCAATACCACAAGCATCATGCTCATAACTTGGATTATATAAACCTACCTTTTCTTGTTCGTACATAATATAATACCCTCTTCCTTATAAAATAAAAAAAAGGCGTTCACCCCTACAAAATGACGCCAATAACATCATAAAGGTGAACACCATTGTTCGAAAATATAATATAACTATTCACGCAAGATGTCAACTATTATTTAATTTTTATTCAAAATTTTGTCGATTTAAGGAATTATATTTCGATTTTTGGTGATTTTTGAAATTTTTATCATTTTTATATTGACAACATTTCGAACTAGCGATAGAATAATGGCGTAGAGGCAAGGATGCCAGAGAGAAATCTCATGTCCTTGCCCTTTTTTTATTTATTAGGAGGGAAATATGAAACAAGTAACAGATTATTTTGGTTCTTTAGTTTTTGATGATAAGGTAATGAAATCTAAGTTATCATCAGATGTTTATAAGAAATTAAAGAAAACAATTCAAGATGGTGAAGAACTAGATATTAGTGTTGCAAATAGCGTTGCTCAAGCAATGAAGGATTGGGCAATTGAGCTTGGTGCTACACATTTCACACACTGGTTCCAGCCAATGACTGGTGTAACAGCTGAAAAGCATGATAGCTTTATTTCACCAGCAGGTGATGATAGAGTCATCATGGAATTTAAAGGAAAGGAATTAGTTAAGGGTGAGCCTGATGCTTCTTCATTCCCTTCAGGTGGCTTACGTGCTACATGTGAGGCAAGAGGATATACAGCATGGGACCCAACAAGCTATGCATTTATAAAGGATAAGGTATTATGTATTCCTACTGCTTTCTGTTCTTATAGTGGTGAAGCACTAGACAAGAAGACTCCTCTTCTTCGTTCAATGCAAGCTATTAATAAGCAAGCAATGAGAGTACTTAAGCTATTCGGTAATGAAAATGTAACATCTGTTAAAACAACAGTTGGTCCAGAACAAGAATACTTCTTAGTAGATAAGGATGTATATCTAAAGAGACCTGACCTAATTTATACAGGTAGAACATTATTTGGTGCAATGCCTCCAAAGGGACAAGAGCTTGAGGATCATTACTTCGGTGTAATTAAGCCAAGAGTTCAAGATTTCATGAATGATTTAAATGAAGAATTATGGAAGCTTGGAATTTTAGGTAAGACAGAGCATAACGAAGTAGCTCCTGCACAACATGAGCTAGCACCTATCTTCTCAACAACAAATATCGCAGCCGACCATAACCAATTAACAATGGAAATTATGCAAAAGGTTGCTAAAAAGCATAATATGGTTTGCTTATTACATGAAAAGCCATTTAAAGGTGTAAATGGTTCTGGTAAGCATAACAACTGGAGTATTTCAACAAATACTGGCATTAACCTTCTTGAGCCAGGTGATACTCCAAGTGAGAATGCACAATTCTTATTATTCTTAGTAGCTGTTATTAAGGCAGTTGATGAATATCAAGATCTATTAAGAATAAGTGTTGCAAGTGCTGGTAACGACTTCCGTTTAGGAGCAAACGAGGCACCTCCAGCAATCATTTCAATGTTCATTGGTTCTGAGCTTCAAGAGGTTTTAGATTCAATTGAAACAGGAAAGCCTATTAAATCACAAGGTAAGAGCTTCTTAAAGATTGGTGCTGACGTATTACCTGATTTACCAAAGGATACAACAGATAGAAACCGTACTTCTCC
>JAFPIE010000182.1 GCA_017388605.1 Acholeplasmatales bacterium
ATGAGGAGGATTTAGAATCCCCATTCAGTCAAGCAGAAATTGAAGCATTCATTATTGCAAAGGATATAAAAACGAAGCTTTCTATGGATATAAAGGCATTACATAAGGATGGATTTTCTCCTATATCCTATAATGATTTTGCGATACTTATATCGGATGCAAAAGAATTCTTAACCTTTAAATCGATTTTTGAATATTTAAATATTCCATTATCGATTGAAGCATCCTTAGATTTAAAGCAATCCATTTTACCAACATTATTTAAGAATATTTTTATTGTATTATCGAATACCCTAAAAAAGAATTATGACCAAGAATATTATCACGCTTTAGCAAGTATCGCAAGAAGCTTCTTATATGAATATACCGATGAGGATATTTATCGTTTAATTTATTTGAAGGAGAATTATCCAATAATAGATGATTTTCATTCCTTAATCCCATATCTTGATTCCTCCTATAGTACTTTATTTTATAAGATGAATGAGGTATTTCATATTTATGATAGCCTATCTAAGATTGGTGATGTCGATTCAGCCTTAGTTGTCTTAGAATATATGCATACTATAATTTCAAGCTTTGATGAGCTTGGATATGATATTCATGAGGCTAAAGCCTATATCAAGGATTTATTAGACTCTGAAATTAAAATGGAATATAAGCCAGAATCCTCCAGGAATGATGCTGTAAGAATTATGACGATTCATAAATCTAAGGGCTTAGAATTTCCTTATGTATATTTCCCACTTTTGACTAAGGGCTTTAATCAAGCAGATATGAGAGCGACTGTAGGCTTATCGAAAAAATATGGTATTTTCATTCCATTTGTCGATGATGGACAATCCTCAACCATTATAAGAAGCCTATATTCTAAGGAGGTTCATGATGAGGATTTATCCGAAAAGGTAAGATTACTTTATGTTGCCTTAACACGTGCAAGAGAAAAGATGATATTAATCCTACCAAAGAGGGAAGAAAAAAAGATTACGAAGAGTAATATGAAATCCTTTGCGGATATGATTTCTTATGCGAATAGCTTAAATAGCTATTATAAGGATATAAAGCTTGAGGATTATGATATTAGCGATTATAAGCTATCCTTAAAGCAAAAGAAGACCTTCCATGGGAATATGGTATTATCCTATAAGGCTATTGATGCACCAAAAATTATTGTAAAGCAGCAAATCTCTAAGGAATTATCTCATCTTCCAACGAAGGAAGAAAGGAAAGCTTTAGAGCTTGGTACAAAATTCCATCTAGCCTTAGAGGCTATCGATTTTAAGCATATTGATTTAGATTCTATGCCAATAGATTCCTTTATTAAAGAAACCTTAAAGGAAGTATTAAAAAATGATATATTTAAGAATATAGCAATGGCTAAGGATTATCATGAGCATGAATTCTATTTCAACGATGGAGATAATACCTATCATGGTAGTATCGATTTAATGCTTGAATATGAGGATCATATCGATATTATCGATTATAAGCTTTCCAATAC
>JAFPIE010000183.1 GCA_017388605.1 Acholeplasmatales bacterium
AATGAATTAAACGACCTTCAAACGGTAATTAATAGCGTAGAGGAAAGTAAGCAGGAGCTTATGCTCTTTGGTGAATCCTTAGGTGGATTTATATCTCTTATTTATGCAGCAAGAAATCCTGCGGTAGTTGCAAGAGTATTAGCAATTTACCCTGCTCTATCTATTCCGGATGATGCAAGACGCGGTAAAATGGTTTTCATTTCCTTTAACCCTAATCATATAAGAGAAACCTGGAAATGTAAATTTGGATTTAAATTTAATCCATCCTTTGCAGAGGAATGTATAAGATTAGATACAGATAAAATTATAAAAGAGGTCTTATGCCCTGTATGTATTGTACATGGAGGTAAGGATAAGATTGTATCGGCTACACATCTAAGAAAGACCTTAGAGAATTTATCTCCAGATTCCTTTGTATATTTTATTAAAAAGGCTGGTCATGGATTTAAAAGAAAGGAGCAAGATATCGCACTTGCTCACTTTAAGGATTTTTTAACAGATAAAAGAAGAGGATAATAAAAAAATGAAGATGCGAAATCTTCATTTTTTCTTCTTATTGCTGATCCATAAATGGACCTTGATAATTTGTATTTTCTATATGAGAATCAGCTATTGGCGTTGAACTTTCTACCATTGGGATAGAATCTAATCCTTCGTTTTCATCTCTTATTTCATTTTTATAGGTTGCCTTTAATATAACAGGTGTTACAAAGGAAGTAAGAAGAATTAGAATCAAAATGAATGGCTGAATGGATGGGGATATAATACTAGCATCAATACCCTTTTGTGCACAAATTAAGCACACCTCAGCTCTACACATCATACCAACACCGCATCTTAAGGAATCCTTCCAGGAGTATTTACATATTTTAGCTCCAGCACCACAGCCAATGAGCTTTCCTGAAATTCCTGCAAGCAAGAATAATATACCAAAGACGGGGAATTGCCATGAGGCAAATGGATTTGAGGTTTGATCGGTAAAGCTTTGCATAGAGGATATTCCTACCTTAGCAAAGAATACAGGTGCAAATAATAAATAGGATGTAATATCTGTTCTTCTTTCAATATACTGTGTTTCTTTGAAATCGGATAATACTAATCCTGCAAAGTAGGCACCGGTAATATCTGCAATACCAAACCATTTTTCAGCTGCGAATGCATAGAAGAATGCAAGTGCAATAGCGAATATTGGAATACGTCTATGATGATCATATTTTTTCGCAAGCTTTTTAAATATGAAGCGAACCAATAATCCAAGTCCAATGGCGAAGATAAAGAATAAAATGGTTTTAACAACTACCATAACAATTTCTAGGGTAACATTTGTATCTGCTTGTGCCCCAGTCATTGCCTTATCTAAGGATAAGATAACGGATAATATAATGACACCAATAATATCATCTAATATGGCTGCAGACATAATGGCTGTACCAATCTTAGAATTTAATTTCCCTATCTCCTTTAATGTCGCAACAGTAACGGATACTGAGGTTGCTGTTAATACAACACCATAAAATAGATTTTGAAATAATGTTTTTGTGTTCGATAAGTCTGTTCCTAAAAGTAATGCAGCTAAGAATCCTAATCCCATTGGAACGATTACTCCAAGCATAGTAATGACTAAGGAGGCAACTCCGGTTTGCTTGATTTGCTTTAAATCGGTTTCCATACCGGCACTAAACATAATTAGGATTACACCTATTTCAGCTACAATTTGTATTCCAATCATCGAATTGTTTGTCATAACATATTCATGATTTGGAATGAATACAATTGCACCAAGTAAAACGCCAGTTAGAAGCATTCCAATAACCTGAGGTAATCCAATCTTTCTAGCACCTATAGATAATAGCTTAGATAGAAAGATAATTACGCCAAGTGGAAGTAGAATTTCAAATACAGTAGATGCTTGAAAATCCATTTTCCTTCAACTCTTTTCTATTTGTTTATTGTGATACAAATCTAATTGTATCACTAAAAATTAAAATAAATATTTTAAAACGCTTTCGGATTAAGAAATAAGTCATATCTTTATTTTTGTCATTATTTTTTGTAGAATATTAGTAAGGTTTGGTGATGAATTATGAATATGATTGAAAAGAAAATTGACGGTGAGGTACTTTATGATGGCAAAATCATAAGAGTAGAAAGGGATACTGTTTTATGTCCTAACGGAAAGAGTGCATTTCGTGAGGTTGTAAGACATAATGGTGGTGCTGCAATATTAT
>JAFPIE010000184.1 GCA_017388605.1 Acholeplasmatales bacterium
GTTGCTTCCTCATCGTCCATTCCTCTAAAATATACAGCCATATTAAAGGCACTCATTTGATAATCCATTACAGTATCGCCCTTAGTAAAGCCATCTACCATAAATTTAATTTCCTCTTCGGTAAGCTTATTACCGTTTCTCTTTTTTTCAATAATATCTACTGCTCTCATAAAAACTCCTTAATCTAAGGCGTTATAAACGCCTAATATTTCAATTTGAAAGCTTTCCTTTTTTAGCTCATCTATGAGCATATAAAGCTTTTCTAATTCTTTATCGCTTAATGTAGTTTCCATATAGAAATTATAGACACCCAAATCTTTTTTAGATGGTCTTGATAGAATCGAATTTAAATTGATATTGTATTCATGAAATTTACTTAAAATATCATATAAAAGACCTGGACGGTCCTCCTTGGAAAATACGATTAAAGAGGTATTAAGCTTACCTCTATATTCCATCCTTTTTGGATTCTTTGTTACAATGAAGAATCTTGTTTCATTATTTTTAGAATCAGCAACGTGATGCAGGATTGTCTTATAGGAGCGATTTTTTAAAACATGCATTGGAATAATTGCTCCATATTCCAAATCTGCACCATCAAGCTTATCTGCACTTTCGACATTGCTATCGGTTTTAATGACTGTAAAATCATGCTCTAAAATAAAGCTTAGGCACTGGCCAAAGGCTTTAAACTGACAAAAAATAGTTTTTACATCATCTATAGATTTTGCGTTTGTCACAAAGGCAAAATCTATATTTAGCTTTACCTGATCTATAATGAATAAATTCTTTTGAATGATGGTATCTAAAGCTTCCATAACAAAGCCATCTAGAGTGTTTTCAAAGGGAAGAATAGCATTCGTATTTTCATCCACTGCAAGTGCAGTCTTAATGATTGTTGGACAAAATACCTTAGATACATCTTTTATATTCTTTTCTTTTAAATAATTATCTAAGGCAACATCACAATATGTATTCTTAGGACCTAATACTGCTATTTTCATATATTTCTCCTTCATATAACGGAACCATTTTATACCCCTCTTTAGGGTTAAAGGAATAAACACTCCTTTGCTTATCATCCTTTAAGATAAAATATTTTATACCATCAATAACTAAGCAGCAATCCTCCTCTATTCCAAAGGATAATAGCCCATAGTCTTTGATTTCATCATTGTAAAATATTAAATCCTCATTTTGATAGTGAGGACACATGCTGATATTTAGCATGGATAATCCATAAACCATTTTGTAATTATAATTATGGTAATTATCACTATACATATACTTATCCCCCATAGATACCTTGCAAAACAGCATTGCACCTGCAGAGGAACCTGCATATATAATATCCCTGTCCTCATATTTTTTTAATATTTTATCGAATTTCTTTTCCCTGAAATAAGCGATTAAATCATCACTTAATCCACCACCGATATAAAGCATATCGGATATTTTAAGTAGCTCCTCAAATTGTTCTTCATTTTGATAGGTTAAATCGATAATCCTGCATTTTAAGCCATCCATTAAGCTATGGAATTTTAAAATAGATTTATCGATATCCTTTGCTGCAAAGGGACAATAAAGCACGGTTGGTGTTTTTGCTTTTGTAAGACCAAGTAGCTTATCTTCAATACGGTTATTTACTTTTTCTCTATTTACCTTACCACCAATAAGTGCATATATTGCCATACATTTACCTACTTCTTTTCTGCAACTAACCTATAAATTGGTCCGAGCTTAGACCATTTATCCTCGAATTCTGTAGTGATATTGTCTGGGTATTTTTCTTTTTCACTATGCAAATCAAGACAAATATCATGCATAGCCCAGCCATTCTCATTAAAGGATTCTAAGGAGAATTCAAAGAAATGACGATTATCTGTTTTTTGTTCTATATCGCCATCATCCTTAAGGATAATCTTATATTGATCTAGGAATGTCTTATAGGTCAATCTTCTTTTTGCATGACCACTCTTAGGCCATGGGTCAGAGAAATTTAGATAGATTTTAGAGACCTCCTTAGCATCAAAATAATCGGTAATCTTTGCTGCATCAATAACGGAAAGCTTTAAATTTGGAATATCCTCCTCCATTGCCTTTTCTAGCGCTCTTAATAGCACAGAATCAAATTTCTCTAAGGCAACATAATTGATATTTGGATTTCTTTTCGCAAGAGCAATCATAAATTGACCCTTACCACATCCAATTTCAATATGAAGTGGATTATCATTTTGAAATACTTCCTTCCACTTTCCCTTATAAATACTAGCATCCTCAATATAATATCTATTATTATCCACCTTAAGGCGTTCTTTTGCGTTTTTAACTTTTCTTAATCTCATTATTTACAAAGTTCGTACATAGCCTTAAAATACACCTCAACCGCTAGATCAAAGTCACTTTCATAAAAGTATTCGTTAGCTATATGACAAACATCCTCCCTTCCAACAACTAAAGGTCCAAAGGCAACGGCCTTGCCAATTTCTCTTGCGTAAGTACCACCACCAATGGTGATTGGACCATTTTCATAGTCCTTAGTTACTTCCTTATATACATCCATTAGCTTTGTTACTAAGAATGAATTAGGATCTACATAATGTCTTGGACTATTATATAGAATCTTATAGCTATAGCCATATTTAGCTGTAGCCTTAGCTACACATTCCTCAATAACCTTAAACTGGCTATCTAGAGGTACTCTACAGTTTACGCCAAGCTTAAAGGTATTATTCTCTACTCTTACCACTGCAAAATTACTTGTTAAATATTTCATTTCAGGATCATAAATATCATATCCTATCTTTTTACCCCAAGTATCGCCTAAGAAATATTCATCCATAAACCTTGCAAGCTTTGAATTTGTATATTTTGCTAGGAATTCAAATAGAATATAGGCAGCATTCACACCAATCTCAGGGTTCATCGCATGAGCGGCAACACCATAGGCGATATATTTCTGATCCTTATATTCTCCTTGATAATTCTTTTCCTTTAGGAAGTTCATAAATTCCTTAGAATAATCTTCCTTTAATTCCATTTCTGCATAGCTTGGTACGACATTATATCTTTCACCAGCTGTGAAGGATAGAATAATATCATCCCTTAGATCACCTAAAATATCATAGGAGGTCATAGCCTTTTCACCATAGATTAATGGGAAGCATGCATCAGGGGAGAAGCCTATGGTTGGCTTTTCTTCCTTCTTTAGATATCTTTCTAGACATCTAGAGCCTGATTCCTCATCACAGCCCATAATTAATCTTATTCTTTTCTTTGGCATGAATCCCATATCCTTTAGCATCTTAAGTGCAATATAGGATGCAACAAGAGGACCCTTATCATCTAATGAGCCTCTAGCAAACATTTTGCCATCAGAAAATCTTAGAATAAAAGGATCAGAATCCCATTCCTCACTATTTACAGGTACGACATCTAGATGTGCTAAAACACCTAAGATTTCATCTCCTTCGCCAAATTCAATATGGCCTGCATAATTATCGACATTTTTTACAGAAAATCCATCCTTTTTACCAACAGATAGGATGTATTCTAATGCCTTTTTATTTTCAATGCCGAATGGCGCATCACTATTTTCCTTATATTCATCTAAAACTGTTTTAAATGAGATTAGTTTCTTTAATACCTCAATTGCATAAGGTCTTTCCTTTTTATATAATTCCTTAAAATCCATAAAGCCTCCAAAAAGTAAAAAAACAAAACGAATGTTCAACTTTAGGAAACAATTCATTTTGTTTTTTAAAATCCTATAATTCTTTTCCTAATCCTTGCTTAACAAGTGTATCGGTTAGAGCGTCCATTGCTTCTTGCTCATCTCTACCATCACACTTAATTTCTATTGTTGTACCAGAATAAATACCTAAGGCCATAACACCCATAATGGATTTAAAGTCTACGGTTCTTCTTAATGCAGTTAATGTAATATTACATTCATAGACCATCGCAACATTAACTAATGCTGTGGCAGGTCTTGCATGAATTCCTGTTTCACTTGTAATTCTAAAAGATTTTTTAATCATATCAAATACCCTCCCTATAGATTCTTTTCTAAAGCCTGCTTTATAACTTGGCTATCTAGTTTGAATAATGTTTTGATTATATTACCTGTTACAAATACTCCAGATGTTGCAATTGCTTTAATACCATTTAGATCAACCTTATCTAAATCGACTACATTAAATTTAAGTCTTCCATTATCCACTGTAACATCATTTATATTATCCTTTTCACCTAATAGATGAATAAGATTATTTATGAATTCATCATCAACCTTAATATGCTTTGGCTTTTTATTCTTTTTCTTTACCAAAAGAATAATAGCTAAAATTGCACATAGACATAATACTCCACAACCAATAATTACACCTATTGCCCATGGCTCTAGTGAAAGTATCATTTTACCACCTCAAATTGTAAGTATTACTAAATCAATTATAATTTTTTTTATGTAATTATTCAAGCGTTTTCTTTATAAAAGAAAAAGGAAAAAAATAAGAACACAGCTGTGTTCCTATTCTTCACTCTTTGTATAACCAAATTTTTTAAAGAATTCGTTTTTAAAATCAAGTAAACGGTCTTCCTTTATTGCATCTCTGATTTGATGCATTAAATTCTTTAAGAAATATAAATTATGATAGCTTACAAGCCTCATACCTAAGATTTCCTCTTCACGAATTAAATGATTTAAATACGCCATAGTGAATGTCTTACATACATAGCAATTACATTCTGGGTCTAGTGGTGTATGTAATCTTACATATTTTGAATTCTTAATTTGAATCTTACCATAGGAGGTAAAGGCACAGCCATGACGTGCATTTCTTGTTGGCAATACACAATCGAACATATCGATTCCATTCATAGAGCCTACAATTAAATCATCAGGGGAACCTACTCCCATTAAATATCTTGGCTTGTTCTTTGGCATAATATCCTTTAGATATTCAAGCATTTCATACATATCCTCTTTGGATTCTCCAACGGATAATCCTCCAATAGAATATCCAGGGAAGCCAATTTTCTCAAGCTCCTCAAGGCAATGCTTTCTTATCTCCTTATTTCCACCACCCTGAACAATACCAAATAGGGCTTGGGTATCTGGGTTCTTATGGGCATCCTTACCTCTTTTTGCCCAACGAATCGTTCTTTCTACAGATTCTCTCATATATTTTTCTGAAGAATCAAATGGAGGACATTCGTCAAAGGACATAATGATATCTGCCCCTAAATTATTTTGAATTTCAATAGATTTTTCTGGAGATAGGAATAGCTTCGCACCACTCTTATGATGACGGAAATATACGCCCTCCTCCTTAATCTTTCTTATAGAGGATAAGGAAAATACCTGGAATCCTCCAGAATCCGTAAGTAAGGCACCATCCCAATTCATGAATCCTCTTATACCACCAAATTCATGGATTAAATTATCCCCAGGCTGAAGCCATAGATGGTAGGTATTACCTAAGATTAAGCCATCAGAAATCTCCTTGATTTCAGATGGAATTAAGGTTTTTACATTGGCTTTTGTACCAACAGGCATAAATATTGGGGTTTCAAAATCACCATGAGGGGTATGTAGGATTCCATATCTTGCGCCAGTTTGCTTACAAACATGCTTAAGCTCATACCATACAGGTTCCATTATCTTACCCTCTTAGCTGATATAATTTTTACCTCATTAAATGGCTTATCTCTATAATCTGTTTTTACATTTGCAATTTTATCAACAACATCAAAGCCCGAAACAACAACACCAAAGGCTGCATAAGAGCCATCTAGGTGAGGTGTATTTGTATGGCAAATAAAGAATTGGCTAGATGCTGAGTTAGGGTTTTGGCTTCTTGCCATAGAGATTACACCCTTTGTATGCTCTAGTGGGTTTTTAACTCCATTAGTCATAAATTCACCCTTAATTTTTTCCTTAGATCCACCCATACCTGTTCCTGTTGGGTCTCCACCTTGGATCATAAAATCCTTAATAACTCTATGGAAGATTAAGCCATCATAAAAGCCTTCTTCTACTAGATTCAAGAAATTCTTTGCAGTAATAGGAGCAACACTTGGGAATAATTCAATTTCCATTACTCCATATTCGCCCATATCCATAGATACTCTTGGATTTTCATCATTTAAATAATTTGTATATTTCATTTCTTTTCTCCTTTATTTTATAAACATTGCATCGCCAAAGGAAAAGAATCTATATTTTTCCTTTACAGCTTCCTTATATGCATCTAATATGAATTCTCTTCCTGCAAAGGCAGAAACAAGCATAATTAATGTAGATTTTGGCAAATGGAAATTTGTGATTTGAGCATCAATTGCCTTAAACTTATATCCAGGATAAATGAATATAGATGTATTGGCACAGGTTTCCTTAAAGCCATTATCATATGCAGATTCAAGTGTTCTTGTTGATGTAGTACCTACCGCAACAATTCTTTTTCCCATTTTCTTTGCAAGATTTAATCTTTCTGCAGCCTCTTTAGAAATTTCATAATATTCCGAATGCATTACATGATTCGTTAAATCCTCTTCCTCAACAGGACGGAAGGTACCAAGACCTACATGTAGGGTAACATAGATAAGCTCAACGCCCTTAGCCTTTAGCTTTTCTAAAATCTCAGGTGTGAAATGAAGGCCTGCTGTAGGGGCAGCTGCACTACCTGGGTGCTTTGCATATACCGTTTGGTATCTATCCTTATCCTCTAATTTTTCATGAATGTATGGAGGAAGTGGCATTTCACCTAGCTTATCTAATATTTCCACTAAAATACCATTATAAATTAATTTAAATTTACAGATACCTTGGTCTTCCTTTTCGATACATTCTGCCTTCAATAAGCCATCTCCAAAGGATACAATTTGACCGATGTGAACCTTTCTTTGAGGTCTTGCAAGAGTCTGCCAAACATTATCTCCTAAATCCTTTAAAAGTAATACCTCAGTAACTCCACCCGTATCTCTTGTACCAATTAATCTTGCTGGAATTACCTTTGTATCATTTAATACTAGGACATCATTGCTATCTAGGTAATCTACGATATCTGTAAAATGCTTATGCTCCCATGTTTTTGTTTTTTTATCTAATACCATTAATCTTGAGGATGATCTATCCTTAAGTGGAGTTTGTGCAATAAGCTCCTCTGGTAAATCATAATCATAATCTGTTGTAAGTATCATGCGAAAATCCCCTTAAAATACTTAATACCTAAGGTCTCATAGGCCTTTTGTGTTGCAATACGACCTCTATTGGATCTTTTAATATAGCCCTCTTGCAATAAATATGGCTCATATACATCTTCAATTGTAGATACCTCCTCAGAAATAGTTGCCGCTAAGGATTCAACACCTACAGGGCCACCCTGGAAGGTTTCAACAATTGCTCTTAAATATCTAAAATCTGTATAATCAAGTCCATTAGAATCAATACCAAGCTTTTGTAATGCCTCCTTACAGATTTCAAGAGAAATAATTCCATTATTCTTTACATCTGCAAAATCTCTAACTCTTCTAAATAATCTATTGGCAATACGTGGTGTACCACGGCTTCTTCTTGCAAGCTCTAAAGAAGCGTTCTTATCTATTTTTGTGCCAAAAACCTGGGCTGTTCTTTCAATGATTGTTTGAAGCTCTGGAATAGTATAATAATTTAATCTTAATACGACACCAAAGCGGTCTCTAAGTGGAGCCGACAAATCACCAAATCGAGTGGTCGCACCAATTAGAGTAAATGGAGGAAGGTCAACACGAATGCTTCTTGTTGAAGAATCCTTTCCAACCATAATATCTAATACATAATCCTCCATTGCGGAATACAAAACCTCTTCTACATATCTTGGAAGACGGTGAATCTCATCAATGAATAAAACGTCTCCTTCCTCAAGTGTAGATAAAACTGCAGCTAAATCGCCACTTCTTTCAACGCTAGGTCCGCTAATGACCTTCATATTTACATGAAGCTCGTTCGCAACAATTTGCGCAAGAGTTGTTTTACCAAGTCCTGGAGGTCCATAGAATAAGCAATGGTCTAATGCCTCATTACGCTTTAGGGCAGCCTTAATATAGACATCAAGCATTTCCTTTGCTTCCTCTTGGCCAATATATTCCTTTAGCATTTGTGGACGCAAGGATAATTCAGATTGCTCATCTGTAATATGCTCATTTGGATCGACGATTCTTTCGTCATCTCTTACCATATCTTTCATAATTCCTCCTACTTAGCTAAAAGCTTTAATGCATCCTTAATAAGGTCTCCAACCTCTTTTTTTGCATCTAGCTTAGATAATACCTTAGTAAGCTCCTTCTTGCCGTAGCCAAGTGCCATTAGTGCTTCTTCAACATCATCAAGTGCAGAATTATTTCCACTAGAAAGTAAATCCTCATTAAAGGATACCTTTCCTCTTAAATCTAAAATAATCTGCTGGGAAGCCTTTTGACCAATACCTGGAAATTTTCTTAAATATGCATCATTTCTAGCCTCAATTGCTTTTACAATTTCAGATACACTTCCTGCAGCCAAAATCGACAAAGCACTCTTAGGACCAATACCAGATACACTAATAAGCTTTAAGAACATTTCCTTCTCTTCGTCCGTTAAAAAGCCATATAAATCATTTTGATCCTCACGAACGTATTGGTATGTATAAATTTTATAATCCTCATTCAATTTAAAATTGTATGGATTGGGTACAATAATAATATAGCCAATGCCATTGTTTTCTTGAATAATATATTTTGGAGTAATCTTCGTTACTTTTCCTATAATATAACCATACATAAAATATCACCTATAACATAATACCATAAAAATGTCCAATTTGAAAGTGAAACAAAGTTTCAAACATTGAAAAAAAAGGGGATTTTCCCCTAATTTAAATCGAATACATAGAACCCATCTAAAACCTGTACCTTCATATCTATCCTTAAGGCTAAAATCTCCATGGTTTTATCATCTACAAAGGATACATGGGTAGTATCTCTTATATACCACCAGGTATCAAGTGGGTATTTTTTCTTCTTTGTCATAATGATAATTCTACCATTTGGATTTAAGTTATTTTTTAATTCAAGCATCAAATTATAGATATCTAAAATATGCTCAAATACTTCTATCAAAATAATGGTATCAAAATGCATTTGTGGCATTTTTGGATGATAATACAAATCATAATAATAGCATGGAAAATCATGATTGATTAAATCCGCTAAGGCATGTATTTTACCACATCCAAAATCTAAGGATACACCCTTAATATATGGTTTAATTTTAAGGTAAACATTCTCCATATATTTTAAATATCCATCATCACAGATATGTAAATCATATCTTTCCTTTTCTTCTTTAGAAGAAAGAATATTTATTTTTCTTAAATAGCCACAAGAATTACAGCTTAAAAACTCATCCTTATGGATTGTAATTTTTGTGAATTCATTACCGCAAAAACATTTCATTTTTTAACAATTCCTTTGTCTTTACTATTAAGTAAAAAAATTATATAATAATTTTGATAACTTTGCAATGAGGAGGTAATAAGATGTCTACATATGATGAAACACTTGATGCTTTAAAAATAAAGCTACAAGATTATTTCAAAAAAGCAGAAACACAAGATTCACAAGAACCTTTGTCTTTTTCTTTATTAAATAATCTTAGACAGGCTGTAGATACATATATCAAGCAAATGAATAGCATCTGTAGCAAGCTTAAGCCTCTTAAGCAAGAATATGCCAATCTCCTTAAGGAATTATCTAACGTTTATAACGAAAAGGAAAAAATGCTTGAGGAAAAGCTAAAGGTAGATACTTCTACTATCATTTCTAAGTATGAAGAAAAATGTAATGCATTAAAGGATGAGATTAAAGAAAAGGAAAGAGAAATCCACTTTGAAGAAAACAATATCTTAATGGATATTGAATTCTTTGTTATGGCTAGTGACCAAAACAAGGAAATGTTTGAAGCGGAATATAATGAAAATGTAAGTAGATTTAATTACCAAATTCAAATTGCATCGGATTCCTATTCTGAAAATACAATCAGGTTCAATAATCAGCTAGAAAAGGAATTAGAAAAAATCGAAAGCAAATATAAAGCCTCCTTAGTAGATTATGATAAAGATACCGAGCGTATTATCGCTCATTATCAAAAAAATGTAGATGAATTAAATGAGATTCTTGCAAAAAAGATTGATGAATTCAATAAATATCAAGCCCAGATTCGTCAAAAAAAGGTTAAGGAATCTATGGAATTTAACGATAAGATTCGTGCCCTTGTTTCTATTAGAAACGAAAAGAATCAAAGTGCTAGAAATGAATACATCAAAAAGCAAGTTGAGGCACAGGAGACTAATGAATCTAAGCGTCAGGAATACCAAACGGAATCTCAAAAGATTTCTAAGGAATTCGTCTTAAACATGACCGCACTCGATGATAGAATTTCCGAGCTAAAGAAGGATTATAATGCTACATTAGATCAAGAAAAAAGAGCATTAGAATATCGTTTACTTGAATTAAAAAAGGAAGAGGAAAAGCTATTAGCGGAGCTTTATGCTACTCCTTCTTTCAAGAAAGAATCCAAAAAGATTAAATCAGAGTATTATGGATATCAGGAGTTAGAAAGAAAGAATACCAATAAGACTCTTTCTCATCTAGAGAAGGCATATCTTGCTGATAGTGAAAAGACAAATTATCAAAAGAAGCTATTAGACCTAGACCGTACCTTCAATATGAAATATATCGTAGAAAATGAAACCTATGATAATAAGAAATTCCAGGAGATCAATAATAAGTTTGAAATTGACATGAACCATTCCATTCAGGTCAATGACCTTGATTACAATAGAGAGGCAAATAAGCTTAGAAGTGAAAACAATCTTAAAACCTTAAAGGAGGAAAGAGATTTTGATGAGGCAGATGCATTACATCAAATTGAAACAGAAAAGCTAATTTGTCAAATTAAATCTATTAAATATGAGATTGGATCATTCGAGGAAATCAAAAAGCTATTACATAAATTTGAAAGTGATAAATTCAATACAACCATCAATTTCAAAACAGTAAATAATGTCTTAGAAATTGAAAAATGTAAGGTTTTAGATACCCTAAATAAGTCAATGTACAATTTGAATGTAAAAAGCTCA
>JAFPIE010000185.1 GCA_017388605.1 Acholeplasmatales bacterium
GTATGGCAGATATATTATCCATTAACAGCAATCTAAATTCCTTAGTTGTATATATTTCTAATATTGTATATTTGGCATCTAGAGCCTTTATTGCCTTAAGCTATTGCTTATACATGATTTCTTTAGCAGATAATTGGCATAAATATAAAAATGGTCCATGGAGAATCCTATTATTATTTATTCCCTTTGTTATCGTAATTGGACTTTTAATTTCAAATTATTGGACACATTGGGTATTTGATGTAAGTGATGGAAAATATATAAGAGGTATGCTCATCAATTATGGCATTATGTATATTTGTACATTCGTTTATTCCTTAATTGCATTAATCTATTTCATCATTTATAGAGAATTCTTTAACAGGGCAAAGAAATTTGCCATTATTCAGGTATATCCTATATTGATTATTGCCCTATTATTACAATCCATTCGTACGAATTGGTTAATTGAAATCTTCGCAACAGCATTTTCAAGCTTAATTTTAATGAATTTGCTTGAGCGTCCTGAGGAAATCTATGAGCCTGAAATTGGACTTAAAAAATATACAGCCTTCCAAGAGGATTCCTATAAGGCTGCAAGAACGAAAAAGGTTATATCCTTAGTTTTTGTTAAAATTGTGAATGATGTAAGATTAACTCCAAAAATGAATTATAATGAGCAAATTTCCTTAAGAAAAAGTATTGGTAATTTGTTAAAATCGACAGCTAAGGATTTTTCACTTAAGGGGGATTTCTATTATTTAGGTGTAGGTGAATATGCTATCGCTTTAGCGGATTTAAAGAATGATAATTCTGAATCCTATGCTATGACATTAAGAAGAAGATTAAATGTGCCTATTAAGGCAGATTTCGGTATTGTTGATTTATATTCCAATGTTGCCTTAGTGCATTGCCCAGAGGATATTAGTAATTCAGAAACAGCAATTAACTTCGTTGAAAAATTTGTTCATATTCCCGGTATTTTAGATACTGTATTAGATTTATCTAAAATTCCAAACAGAAGAGATTTTGAGATTAGTATGAATATGTCCTCTATTATCAAGAAGGGCTTAATGGATAAGAAATTTGATGTTTATTTCCAGCCTATTTATTCGGTTAAAGAGGAAAGCTTTACTCGTGCTGAGGCACTCTTAAGATTATATGATGATAAATATGGTGAAATTGAGCCTAAGGATTTCATTCCTGAGGCTGAAAGAAATGGTACGATTCATAAGATTGGTGATATTGTATTTGATAAGGTATGTGAATTTATTGCATCAAGTGATTTTAAAAAGCTAGGTCTTGAGAAAATAGAAATTAATCTATCTACCGTACAGTGTATGCATGAGGATTTACCAATCCATATTATGGATGCAGTAAAGAGATATGGTATACACCCAAGTGCCATTAATTTAGAAATTACGGAAAGTGCAGATGCATATTCTCGTAAGATGATGGAGGATAATATAAAGGTTCTAAAGGAATTAGGCTTTAGCTTCTCACTTGATGATTATGGTACAGGATATTCGAATTTAGATAATGTTACACAAATGCCTGTTGATGCAATTAAGCTAGATAGATCCTTAGCTATGAGTGATAATCCTGAGATTCAGGTAATGTTTTCTCATTCCTTAAAGCTCGTTAAGGATTTGAAGAAGCAGGTTGTTATTGAGGGTGTAGAAAATGAAGATATTTTAAATATGTTTGAAACATCCTTATGTGATTATATTCAAGGATATTATTTTTCAAAGCCTTTACCAAAGGAGGATTTCATAAATTTCCTTTATGAGAAGAAGGGCTTAGTAAAAGAAAAAGAGGTTATAGAAAATGAGCAAATGGAGCAATAATTTGCTCATTTTTAACTTTTAGAACATGAATAGCGTTATTGTTCTTTTTATTCTAATTCACCCCTTAATTCTTTCATTTATTATAAATAAATGTTAAAATCAATATATGAGGTACGATTTTTATGAATGACATAGATATATTACTTGTTAAGGAAAGTATTTTCGAGAACAACAACGAAAGAGCATCCTTACTTAGAGATGAATTAAGAAATAAGAAATTATTCTTTGTAAATATGATGTCATCTCCTGGGGCAGGAAAGACAACTACGCTTATTTCCTTAATAAAAAAATTAGAGGATCGATATCATATTGCCGTAATGGAAGCAGATATTGATTCGGATTTTGATGCCAAAAAAATAAAATCTGAAACTAAGGCAAGAGTAATTCAGCTACATACTGGTGGAATGTGCCACCTAGATTCAGAAATGACAAGACAGGGTATGGAAAAAATGGGTATTGAGGGCATTGATTTATGCTTCTTAGAAAACATTGGAAACTTGGTTTGTCCTGCTGAATTTGATACTGGAGCACATCTAAATTTGGTTATATTATCCGTTCCTGAGGGAGATGATAAGCCAGTGAAATATCCACTTATGTTTCAGGTTTCTGATATTGTTGTTATCAATAAAATCGATACATTACCAATATTCGATTTTAATATAGAGGAATGTAGTAAGGTTATTTTAAAAAGAAATCCTAAGGCAAAAATTATTAAAGTTTCTGCACTTAAGGATGAAGGTATTGATATTTTAGCAAATGAGTTAGTAAGAAGAATGGAAAAATAAAAGGAGAAAAGGGGAAAATTTATGGGCAAAAAAGTAGGAAAGTATGATGTAGTACCAACCTATCCTGGTGCGAGGAGCAAATTCGAAGGAGAAAAGGCACCAAGAGAAAAGGTTATTAAGCTTGGTAAAAAAATTACAGATGTATTAGACCATAAGCTTCATGGAGTTACTTCAAATGATCCAGAGTATTGGGGTCTTGCTGAAATTTTAAGTGATGAAATGTGCGATATAGCACTTAAAATGAAAATAAGAAAGCCTTATACATTCGAGGAAATGAAAAAGCTATGTCCAGATAATGCTAAGGATCCAGAGCATTTTCAAAAGGTTTTAGATGAAATGGCATATATTGGACTATTAGAGCTCGATTGGGGCTACCATTTTGATCATAATGGTAGAACAGCTCCAATGGATAAGGATGTAAGATATATCCTAACCTTATTCGTTCCAGGCTCTGCTGAAATGTTTAATATGGAAGAGACTCCAGATTGTAAAAATCCAAGACTTGAGGAGCACCCTGCAGTAGGTAATTTCTTTGAAAGAATGACCTATATTCCACTTGCAGGTATTACCCAAATGGTACCTGAGGGTGGTTCTGGTGTTGGTATGCATGTCATTCCAGTAGAGGAAGCTATTTCTATGAATAATGAGGCCTTAGATATTGAAAAGCTATCCTATTGGCTAAAGAAATACGATGGTGAAATTGGTGTTGGACAGTGCTCCTGTAGATCATCAAGAAGGCTTTTAGGTACAGAAGAGGACCCACAGGGCTGTGCAGATGATGAATGGGGCTGGTGTATTGGTATTGGTGATTTCGCAAGATATTGTAGAGAAACTGGTAAGGGTCACCCTATTACTGCAGATGAGGCTATTGCTATATTAAAGAAGGCAGAGGAGCAGGGCTTCGTTCACCAAATTACAAATATCGATGGTGAGAATAAGATCTTTGGTATTTGTAACTGTAATGTAAATATTTGTAATGCGTTAAGAACATCTCAGCTATTTAACACACCAAATTTATCTAGAAGTGCATATACAGCACAAGTTACAAAGGAAAACTGTGTAGCCTGTGGTAGATGTGTTGAATATTGTCCTGCAGGTGCAGTTAAGCTTGGTCAAAAGCTATGCACGAAGCAAGGTGAAATTGTATATCCACGTCATGAGCTTCCAGATTGGAATAAATGGGGTACAGATAAGTGGGACCCAGACTATAGAGACCATAACAGAATCAATTGTTATGACACAGGTACTGCACCTTGTAAGACAGCATGTCCTGCACATATTGCAATTCAAGGCTATTTAAAGATGGCCGCTCAGGGAAGATACGAGGATGCCCTTGCCTTAATTAAGAAGGAAAATCCATTCCCTGCAGTTTGTGGTAGAATTTGTAATAAGCGCTGTGAGGCTGCATGTACTAGAGGTACTGTAGATGAGGCTATCGCTATTGATGCAGTAAAGAAATTTATTGCAGAAAGAGATTTACATGCAAAGACACGCTATGTACCTAAGGTTGAAATGGCAGTATCTCCTGCAAGACAGATTAAAATCGATCATTGGGAACAAAAGATTGCGATTATCGGTGCTGGTCCTGCGGGCTTATCCTGTGCATATTATTTAGCAATTAAGGGCTATAAGCCAGTTGTATTTGAAAAGAACGAGAAGCCAGGTGGAATGATGCTTTATGGTATTCCATCCTATAAGCTTGAAAAGGATGTAATAGAAGCAGAAATTGATATCATTCGTGAGCTTGGCGTTGAAATAAGATGTGGCGTTGAGGTTGGTAAGGATGTTACTATTGAGGAGTTAAGAAATCAAGGCTTCCAGGCCTTCTATTTAGCTATTGGTTGCCAGGGTGGTAACCTACCTGGAATTGTAGGTGAGGATGCAAAGGGCGTTGAAATCGCAGTTGATTTCTTACATAAGGCTACAGAGGATAACACAACTAAGTGGACTGAGGATGTCGTAGTTGTTGGTGGTGGTAATGTTGCGGTTGACTGCGCAAGAACCGCTAAGAGATTTACCTCTGGTAAGGTAACTATGCTATCCCTAGAGGAAAGAGATGTAATGCCTGCATCTAAGGATGAAATTGAAGAAACCCTAGAGGATGGTATTGAAATCTTAAATGCTTGGGGTCCTAAGGAAATTATTAAGGATAAGGATGGTAATGTATCCTCTATTATCTTTAAGAAGTGTACACAAACGATCGACCCTAAGACTAAAGCATTTAGTCCTTTATATAATGAAAATGAAACCATCGAAATTAAGTGTAAGCATGTTATCTTTGCGATAGGTCAAAGAGTTATCTATGGCGATCTATTAAAGGGCACTAAGGTTGAATTTGGTAGAGGCAATAGACCTATTGCTGATCCACTTACATATCAAACTAAGGAAAAGGATATCTTCGTTGGTGGAGATGTTTATACAGGACCTAAGTTTGTTATTGATGCTATCGCTCAGGGTAAGAATGCAAGTGAATCCTTACATAGATTCGTACATAAGGGTGCATCCTTAACTATTGGTAGAAATAGAAGAGATTTCATCGAGCTTGATAAGGAAAATATCGTTTTAGGTGAATATGATACTGCAAAGCGTCAGGTTGCAAGCCAATCTAAGGATTATAAGCCATTATCCTTCAAGGATTATTCTGGTACATTAACAGAAGAGCAGGTAAAGATAGAAACTGCTAGATGCTTAGGCTGTGGTGCATCTATTGTAGACCCTAATAAGTGTATTGGCTGTGGTGTTTGTACAACAAAATGTGAATTTGATGCTATCCATTTAGTAAGAGATCATCCACATGCATCCGATATGAGATCTACAGATGAAAAATTCAAATATATCCTACCTTATGCAGCAAAGCGTGCATTTAAGATTCTATTTAAGGTAAAGCCTGAATCTCAAAAGAAATATGAGAAGGAATATAAGGCATACCAAAAGAGAGTTAATGATGCAAAGAAGGATGCTAGATAATGCATGAGCTTGGCGTTACCTTTACAGTAATTAAAAGAGTCGAAGAGGTTGCAAAGGAAAACAATGTGAAGCATGTTTCTAAGGTAACCTTGTCCTTAGGTGAGGTTTCAACCGTAATCAAGGAGCAATTAATTGACTGCTGGAATTGGGCTGTAAAAAATAAATCAGAAATCTTATATGGTGCTACCCTAGATGTAGAACAAATCCCTGCAATTACCTATTGTGAGGATTGTAAGGGGGAATATAGTACCGTAAAATATGGCAAGACCTGTCCTTATTGTAATTCAAAGAATACCTGGCTTAAGCAAGGCAATGAATTCATTATAAAGGATGTAACGGTCGATGAATAAGCACTCGTTTGAGTGCTTTTCTTGTTTCTTTATCATCAAAATGGTATAATAAATCAAATGAGCAAAAGGAGGCACCTATGGAAGATAAAGCATTAATCAAAAAGTACGAAAGCTTTTTAAAGCTAAACCATTTAAATATATCCAAGGAAAGTGCCTCTGATTTCATTGATTTAGAGGGAATGGGCTCTTTGATGGAGCTTTCTATGGAATATGTAAGAAAGGGCCTTACGATGCAAAGTAAGGTAACCAAAAATAAATATTTCATCAACGCATTAATTGTTAATCCGGATAACTTTTTAGCCAAAATATCCATTATTGAAAATGATGGATATGATTTAGAGCGCTATAAAGAGGTATTAGATATAGAATATGAAAGGCTATTAAAAAATGATTTTTTAGAGTCGAAATATTATGAAAATAATATTGTTGATTTTTCCAAATATCAGGATACCTTTAATTATATCAAGGGCTTAAGAAGCTATTATATATCCCTAGTTGGAAATAATTTATTTGAAGAAGCGGTTAAGATTGGTGATGAAATCTTAGAATTAAACCCAAGTGATATCTTCCATATTAAATCCAGCCTTGCGTTTATATACATATCCTTAGGAGATACAAAGGCATCTTTGAATTTATTTTCGAAGGATAATGGAATTATCCTAGGTACAAGGGAGCTTGTACAAGCCTTTGTTTCCTATTTAAATTTAGAGGAGAGGAAATCCTTAGATTACCTATCTGATTTAGAGACAGTAAATCCCTATTTATATCGCTTAATTACAGGTGAGGTTACTCTTGGTAACCCATTAAATGTAGAACAAAAAATATCGGATTCTATTTATGTATATTTATCCTTCCTGGTTTTAGGGGATTTACTGGATGGATTTTCAAAAATTATACAAAAATCAAAGCTAGAACATCCTATCCTAAAGAGCTTAACTAAGGATGAGCTTGATGTATTAAAGGTATCTATTTTTGAAAATATAACCTATATAAATACGGATTATATAAAAAGAGAAGCGAAGAAATACCATTTAGTCGATTACGTTTCCTCCTTTAGTGATGGAAGAATGGAATCCATTATCGTTGCCCTAACCTCAAGAGGAATTCTTCACAAGGGTCAAATTACAACCTATGGCTTTGTTGTAAGAGATGCCTTAATGGATTATTTATTTAATGAGGCGAAAAGATTAAAGGATGAAGCTATAGATGCCTTCTTAAATCATCAAGATAACCTTGGAATCGATAATCTTCTTTTGGCACTTGATTATTCTCCAAATGATTTCTATTTAAAAAGAGATGTTTTATTCCATAAATCTCCCTTTGATTTCCATTATGCCAGAGGCTTGATTCATGAATTAGGTGTATTATATTCGAATTATGCATCCTATACCATTTATTCTGAGATTAAGGAAAGACAAGAATTAGAGGAAATTTTAGATGAAATTCATTATAGGTATTACCTTGAGGCCTATAATCAAAAGGGTATACAGGGATTACTTGATGCATATCAAGGATTAGAAAACCAATTTACGAAATATACAAATTTAATTCAAATGGCACAGTATTTAAATCATGAAAAGCTTAAGGATGATTCCTTTCATCTATTCTA
>JAFPIE010000186.1 GCA_017388605.1 Acholeplasmatales bacterium
ATATTTTCCATATAATCCATTGGGTCTATTTCTTTTAAATACTCTATTTCTTTATCGATTGGATTATTTTCATCGTCTAATATAGTAGTTACCTTGATTTTATATAATGAAGACACACCTTTGGATTCATCATATTTCCAAGCAAATTCAGTCGGTTTATAGCTCACTAGCATTGCACCTTGGATTTCTTCAGCAGTCAAATCGTTTTTGTAGTTGATGCCATCTACGGAAACCATAAAGCCAAGTCCGCTATTTGCGGTAATGTTTAGGCCCTGTACGGTTGCATTCGTATAGTTCTTCCACCACGCATACGTTGCTGTTGTGAAGGTTACTGCGGTACATGTTAGTGCACATACGCCCATGATCGTTTTTCTTAAGAGCTTCATAATACCTCCTTTTCTTTTTATTTCAGCTATGCTGATTTTGACATGGGGAGTTCATGTCATTTATTTAAATAGCCTTTGGCTATCTAAAGCTTGTTAATTAGGCTTCTGCAAGGTTGAACTCAAGTCCACACTTTAGCTTTGCGCCTTCAACTGTAGTGCCGATTAGGTAATCTGCATCCCAGCCCTCAAGCCAAATGTAAACTGTAATCTTTAGTGTATCTTGAGTAGTGAATGAACCAACCTTTTGGCCATTCCAATTTCCTTGAGCATCCTTAGTACCATAATTAGATTTGGTATTGAATGCTTCGCCATCCTCTGCACCTTCGACATGCTTTAGCTTGTTATCACTTGTATCTAATTTATCATCTACAAGTGTACCATTGCTAAATGGATATCTAGGGAACAATACATTATAATAATTTATCATGATAGATGAATAAGGATCATGCTTTGCATCAACCTTTCCTTCGATTGCTGCTGAACCTAAGTCATCATCATCAACCACTTCATAGACAGAGAGTTTATTCGTCTCGTCTTCGTTGTAGATTCCCATACGCATTGCATTTGCTACGTTCTGTTTAAGCTTCATTCCTTGCGTATAAGAGGTCTTTTCATATTTGCCCTGAGCATTTTGAGTATAAGTATTAAAACTGTTATATAACTCAACCTCAGATGTTGGGGCAGATATATAAGTTCTTTCACCAAAGGATAATTCAAAATTTGTTGCTGTGGTTTCTGTATTTAATGCCTTAAACCATAAATCAAATTTTAGATAATCCTTATTTGGAACGGCACCCTTAAAGTCTCTACTGTAGGTATCTGTTGTTTTATCATAATCTATAATTTCCTTTGTGAAATTTAGACCATAGTCATCAACAACTGCATTACCTGCACTATGCTTTACGGTAGTACCGATAATTCTATTTTTGTCAAATTCTTCAACTGAGCCTGCGATTGCAATCTTTAATTGCTCAGAAGTAATATCTTGGCTGAAGTTTTCACCATCTAGTGAGATAAGTAAACCTTCCTGACCTTCAACCTCAAAATCAAATTCTTCTACTACTACATTATTGCCAATTAATACATAAGCAAATGTTGTAGCGGTTAAGGATACTGCTAGGGCTAAGGAAGCTGCCCCGGATAAAATTAACTTAAGTGCTTTTTGTTTCATACTCTATCCCTCCACCTTTGTGAAATTTAGGAAGAAGCGAATAGAATTTGTATCTACACCTTCTAGATAATCTGCATCAAATCCATCTAACCAAACATAGAATGTAGCAGTTACGACATTATAATTACCTAGAGAATCTCTTGTGAAATTACCTAAGGATTCTAAGCCATCAAAATTCTTAACTGTTTCAACATACTCTGTTGCATAATCTCTTAAATATAGCTTAGCACTTTGGTGAGTATTATTGAAATAAGTTACCATTGGATTAGTATTAGGATCATGTAATCCCAGAGGTGCATTCAAGTATGCACTAGAGCCTAATCCTTCATTTAGTTCATAAATTCTATTAGTATTTCCAGCAACACCAATTCGCATTGCATTTGCTGGATTGACTTCAATTTCATCTCCAGATTTATATGTACCTAACACATCGGTAGGTCCAAGAGTTCTTGTATCCTTAGATTCTAATACCTTAAGCTCATTATGAAGCTTAATTGTTGAATTCTCACCCTTAATGTAGGATACACCCATTCCTTCATCATGAGCCTCATCCGCAAATATTAATTTGTAGGAATCCTTTGGATCATTGGATGATGGAATTGCTCTAAAATATAAATCAAATTTTAAATAAGAAGCTGTTGCTTTCTTTTCTGTTAAATTTACTGGCATGTAATATGCACCATCAATATATTCGTTTGGATTTTTTACTACATAATCTACTGTATTGTAGCCCCAGAAATTCCAATTGGAATCTGGTGATACAGGAGATAAGCTTGTAGCTCCATAGGAATTAACCTCTGCTTCAGTTAATTCAGCATAGGTCTTATCTTGGTCATTAACTAAATTATATCTTTGAAGTGCGATTGCCTTAGTTAATTGACTCTTTGTGATGGTATCATAATAATTTATTCCATCTACAGAGATTTCAAGTCCTTCTTCTGTGTGAAGCCTAATCGTGAATTCCTCAGTCCACGCATTTGCATTCTTTGCAAACCACGCATAGGTAGTTGAGGTTAGACAAACGGCTGTTGCACAAGTTGCAGCAAGGCCCATTATTAACTTTCTTGCTATATTACTTTTCATACCTCAACCTCCTTTACTAGGAATTAAAGTAATTACATTGATACGGCGATTGTCATATCAAATTTAATAGTTCCACTAAATAATTGATTTCCAAAAAATGATGAATCAGGATCATCACCCTCAAGCCAGAACATAACGGAATATTTTACATAATTCATACCCTTATCATAACCAATATTAATTTGTTGATTATTAAATACTGTACCTTGGGAATTATTTGCCGAATCAGCAAATGGATTAGGTGTTAGGATATATCTTGGATAATCAATACTTGTAATCACAGGCTTTTCAGCATCATCTTTATGAAGCTCATCAGAAACATGCTGTGCTCTTTCAAGTGAATCAGGTTTCTGATAAACCTGTGGGTCAGAAACATTGTATGTTTCATAATAGGTTAATACACGAACGATTTCATCTAAATGCTTTGTAACATTCGAATATTTTAATGTAACATTAACACCGACACCACCTGATGTCGATCTATTAATTATATAAAATGTATAAATATATAAGGAATTATTATCATGATTTTGTAAACCAGGTGTTGAACAAAGATTTCTTAAAGTTTGATAATCCTCCTGTAAGAAGTATTCTGGTGAATAATCATTCATCTGGTCCATACCCTTTACAGTTAAGCTTGGCTGGTAAGTTTCTTCATTATTTAAATCTTCTGTTACTGCAATAGATTTTGAAATATCACCAGATTGTGCTCGAATTACGAATTGTCCTGCTTGTTGTCCAAGCAACATAGCCATGATAATCAAGGCAGCCGCAACAAACAGCAAGATCAATAGTGCCATTTTAAAGAACTTAGATCTCCATAATGATACAATTTTATTTGGCATCTAGGCTACCTCCTTCGTCATCTTAGAAAATAAAAATGCCATTCTGGATTACACTTCCAAAATGACAACTGGCTGACCTATTTTGGTCCCTGTAGCTTTGCGTCGCCGACTTACGCCGGGTTTGCCTTTGACTACTTGAATTATAGGGCCTTTAGAAAACGTTGTCAACCAATTTTGGTGTGAAATCCGTTAATTATGTGAAATTTTGTTAGGCATTTTTTAAAATGTGTCTATTTGTTCTTTTTAAACTAATAGATCGTCATCTGAAGGATCTGACACCAATAAATCGTCTCCTTCAGTATCATTATTATCACTATTTGCGTGAGTTTCTCTAGAAATACGATCTAGGTATTCCTCTGGAGTTTCCTCATGCTCTTCTTCAGGTACTACGTCATCAGAATGCATTTCCTTGAATAATGCTTCATTATCCTCAAGAGCGGATACATCATCAAGTAATACTTGATATTGACGCTTTTCAATATATTCTTCGAATGCTTCTTCGCTTAATGGCTTAGCAAAATAGTAACCCTGACCTAAGAATACATTCTGTTCCTTAACGTACTTAGTGATTTCTGCAGTTTCGATACCCTCAGAAATTAATTCCTTGTTGTTATCCTCTGCATATTTAACCAAAATCTGTAGGAATCTTTCCTTCATGAAGTTGTTTTCAACATCCTTAAGGAAGTTTCTACCAAGCTTAATAACATCGACAGGGGACTTCTGAATATTTTGTACAGATTGTCCATCAAGCTCGAAGCCATCGACTGCAATCTTGAAGCCGTAGTCACGAAGCTTGTAGATGTTTGTTTTAATTACTGCGATTCTTTCTACCATCATGAAGTCATTAACTTCTAGCATGAACCACTCAGGCTTAGCTTGGTTCTTATTCATGATTTCAATGAATGAGTTTGCAAGCTGAGGGTCAAGTAGCTGCTTAGTAGATAAGTTTAGTGAGAATCTAAGTGGAATAGTAGGGAACTTTTCTGCCATGCTGTTATGCATACGAATCATAGTTTCAATACCCCATTCACCGACCCACTTGATATCTCCAGATTGCTCTAAGACCTTTAAGAAGGTTGCTGGGGACTGTACACCCTTCGTTGGGTGATTCCAACGCATTAGGGCTTCGGCACCATTCATTAGCTTATTCTTTAAATCAAGAATTGGCTGGAAGTAAAGTACGAATTCCTTCTTTTGGATGGCTTGCTTAACTTCCTGGAAGTAAGTCATATTATCAAATTCTTCTTCTTTGATTGTAGCATAGAAGTTTGTATATTTATTACCACCATCACGCTTAGATACATAGGTAGTTAATTCCAAGTTGGAATATAATTCTTCAAATGTTTGACCTGCATTAGGATATGTTGCCATACCAACAGATACAGATAAGGTAATGGATTCACCAACTAATACCTGGTATGGTGCTTGTGCAGCTGTAACAATCTTAGATGCAATAGATTCAAGTCTTGCGAAGTTATCCTCATCCTTAATAAATACCATGAATTCATCATTTTGATATCTACATACAGATGCATTATAAGGAATAACTCTTAGGATTCTTGTTGCAATTTCCTTTAGCATTAAATCACATGCCTCATGACCGAATACTTCATTTAAATCTGCAAATCCATCAATATCTACATACATTAATGTCATCGCACCGAAGCGGTCAACCTTTTTAATATAATTACGAACAGAATCCTCCATTGCTCTTCTTGTTACTGCATCCTCAACAATAACCTCAGATTCTTCCTTTTCCTTACGTATGTTTCTACGAATTAACCAATAGAACAAGAAACCTAGTCCTAAAGTAACTATTAATGCAACGAAAACTAATACAATAGCTCCGCCATCAGAAATTAAAAATCTCATAGTCCATACCTCCTACTTCTTACTCTTGGTATTGTACTTCTCTAGTAATTCAACGGCATCATCGTATGGCATTGCCTTACCGATTAACCAACCCTGAATTACTCTACAGCCCATCTTCTTAACCATATCCGATTGCTCCTGTGTTTCTACACCCTCACAAATTAAGTTAAGATCTAGGGCATTACCTAAGGCACAAATGGTCTTAACGATATTTTCATGTACCTTATTTGTTTCAATATATTTTGTAAATTCCTTATCAATCTTTAAGGTATCTACTGGTAAATCCTTTAAATATAGCATAGAAGAGTAACCTGTACAGAAGTCATCCAAATGAATATGGAAGCCAGCTTCTCTAAGTAGACGAAGCTTTTCTGTAATTAGCTGCATAGAACCCATTAATAAGGTTTCTGTAATTTCTACAGCTATAGAGCCCTTCTTAAGCTCATTCGAATTAAATTCATCAATTAATTGCTGTACAAAACCTACCTGTAGTAGCTGTACTGGAGATACGTTAATGGAAACATGCACTCCATATGGCTCAAGCTTCTTTGCAAGCTTGAAGGATTCTGTAATAACAAACTTACCAATATCGAGCATGTGACCACGCTGCTCAGCAAGCTCAATGAATAGCTGTGGTGATTTATCTCTATATTTTGGATTCATCCAACGAATTAATGCCTCAAAGCCATCAATTCTATTGTTGAATACATCAAACTGAGGCTGTAGCCACATTTGGAATTCACGACCAATTAAGCCCATTTCGATATCGTGCTCCATTTCATCTGCAGCTAAGATAATACCATCCATTGTAGGCTCATAGATAATATAATCCTTACCTGTTAGGGATGTCATATTTCTATAAGCTAAGTCTAGCTTAACTCTAATATCCTCAAGCTTTGTTTCTTGGAAATCTGTAGATTTAACATTATAAATTACAATTTTACTCTTTAAATAGATATTATTTGCTTTAACGGTAATAGGTCTTTGAAGTAAATCTAAGAATTCATTGATTAATGGCTGTACACTTGCAAATTCATCATTAGGTACAATAACCATGAATTTAGATTCATCGATATGATATACCTTATGATCCATGAAGGATTCCTTAATCATATCTAATAATTGAATTAATAATTGATTATATACGGTCTTACCAAATACCTGAATAATATCCGCATGCTTTGTAATATTGATTTCAACGAAGGCTACGTTATAGCCTTGGTTGTTCTCTAATATCTTTTCAAATTGGTTTTCAAGTGTGAATCCATTATCACACTTCGTAACAGAATTCTTACCAGACATGATTTCTAGATGCTTACGCATTCTATAATCTATTGTAATATCTGTACCCATTAGATAATAGCTATTGGAAATGAATAATGGAGATAGATGTAAGAATTTTACATTCTCTTCATCATATAAATCCATTGGAACCTTACATTCAAATGCTTTATTTTCCTTTATTGTCTTAATGATTGGCTCATTTGTTTCAACATCAATAAATTCATCAACATTTAAAAGCTTTCTTGTAACACCATACATTTGCTTAAATGTCTTATTTGTAAATATGATCTTTCCATTAGGATCAATTCTTAATACCATTGCCTTAGTAGCCTGTACTGCGTGGCGGTCAGCTCTAAGTAGCTGTGAGCACTTTCTTACGCCTAGAATCATAATACCAAGCATTGCAATCGTAACGATTACTCCAGCAACGAAATAGATTACAGCCTGCTGAATTACCCAATCGATACCTAAGAAGTTATCACCAAGTACAATTACTGTACCGTAGTATGCATCTAAATAATCTATATATGTTGCAGAGAATACAACAGAATTACCAATGTTTAATACAATATTGATATCCTCATGATTGTTTAGCGCAGACATTTCAATACCATAATCGGTTGAAATGTTATCAACTAAGAATCTAAATCCAACGGAAGGATCTACTGTAGTATATTCAATCGCACCATCAGCATCAAAGATTACCATTTGACGCTCTGCGTTCGCTGCATATTCAAGTACTGCGGATGCAGCAATACGAACAACTAATTTATTATTTAATGCATAGCTAGATGTATCATCCTTAATGTAATAGAAATAATAATTTTGATCCTTCGCATGTGTTGTCTCATAATTTGCTTCATCAAATGTTGCAGCCTGTGCGAAAATTGGCTTAAACTTTCCAGTTTCTGTACCATCCTCTTTTACAACTGGCTTGAAACGGGAGGCAAGACCTGTTTGGTTTTTGGCAACTGTAAATGTAGTTGAGCCATCTGTAGAGACAAGCTTGTTTTCTGTATCTCCGTAATATAAATTGTAGTAGGAATCTACTTTTTCCTCCATAGTTGTCGATTCTACATAAGCTGCCTCAAGGCCAAGCTTCATCATAGAACTTTCAACCTTACCATTACGGATGGAAAGATAATAACATACTGCTAGGGCAGCATATGCTATAATTAGCACTACGCCAGCCAAGAAATAGTATCTCAAATCTCTAACTCTCATCCTATACCTCCTCACCATTAAAGAGAAATAAAGCGCGTATAAAAACGCTTTCTTACCCTTTATTATAAAATAAAATTTTATATAAGTCAATTTCTTTCCAAAATGTCTAGGGAAAAATAAAAAGCAAAGCCTAAACATAATACCAGAAATTTTCGTTTGGTAACTGGCTGCCTCACTTGAGGCCCTTTAGCTTTGCGTCACCGGCTTGCACCGGGTTTGCCTTTGTCTATACGGTAACTGGCTGCCTCATATGAGGCCCTTTAGCTTTGCGTCGCTAGATTACTCTAGCTTTGCCTTTATCCTTTATGTCATAAGTATATCATTTTAAAAAAACGATTTCAACATATTTTTTCATAAGAGGCCATTTTTGAAATTTTTTCGTAAATATTTTTGAAAAAATAGTAAATTTCAAAATGGTTACATTAAAAGACAAAGGACTGCAAAAATGCAGCCCCTACTTTTTTGATTTTATTTATTTTTATTTAATTTCCCAGTAACCTGTTTTTCTTGAACCAACTCTTTTAATATATCCTTTAGATACTAAGACATCAATATGTCTATGGATTGTAGGCTCTGACTTATTTATTTTAATAGCCAATTCCGGAATAGTAATATATTTATTCTTGAATATTTCATTTATTATTGACTTATCAACGATATTTATCTTATCATTTATCTTATCATTTTCAATATTTTTTTGATAAGATATTTTTATCTATATAAAAAATGATCTATAAATAAAAAGTTGTTTATGTTTGATTTATAAACTAACTTCACAATCAGTTACTAGCCTTATTTTTAAAAATTATTTTAGCGAAAGCAATGATACCGTCTCAGTGGGTATACCAACAATCTACTCAACCAAAATTTTTATTAAAATAAATCCACTAAAATAATTTATTTGGCATATCTTTTTATAATAAACCTAGTTTATCGGATACTTTATAGTATACTTTATTGGATACTTTTCCCAAAAAACAATATTTAATTTATACTATTTAAATAAATCATCTGCAGTGATTATAAATTGCAATTCTTTTGAATATGCATTATCTAAAACTCCATATGTAGTCACAAGTGTAGAATGAACTGCAAATTTTGTTTTAGTTAATTTTAAAAAATCAGATATTTTACGTTTTTGATTTTTGTCAAATTGTGAATCGACGTAATAATCAGTATCAGAATATTTCATCTCACATACATTTATTACCTGATCCTTTCTGACAATTAGCAAATCAATTTGAGAGCCAAATATGCCTTCTTCTGGATTTTTATCGCAATGCCAAGAATTAACTTCAGTATACACTCCTGAAATTCCTAACGCTTTTTTTATTTGGGCGACATGCTCTAAACAAACTTTTTCAAAAGCTATTCCTGACCATGCATTAATTGATGGCGTATTTATTTGATTTTGCCAGTAATTTTCATCACTAACATTTTCTTTTAAAAACTTATGATAAAACAATGTATAATTGTCTAACAATTGATATAGGCTATTTTTTTCTTTATATCCATATGGAACATATCTTCTTATGAAACCACAATTCTCAAGTTCAAGTAATTTTCTAGATAAATTACCTGATCCATTAATTCCAGATTTCTTGATAATTTCTTCACGTGTTATACCGTTATTAACTGAACTTAATGCCTCTATTATTTTTATATATTCGTCAGGTTTATTGAATAAAGCCTTATATAAATTATCATATTCATTTTTAAGTAGCGCATTTTCCTTAAAAAATAATTCATCAATGTTTTGTGCTAAGCTCTTATTCTTCTTTAGTAGACTCCAATAATATGGAACACCACCTAAAATCATATAGCATTGCAATGTTTGATGTTTATTAAATATAATATTTTTAGATTCTAAATATTCTTGACATTCCCCAAGCGTGAATGGTTTAAGATAAAGTTTCCCGGTTAATCTATTATGTAATCCACCCTTAGAATTAACTATATTATCAATCATCCAATATGTTGCTGAAGCACAAACAATTAAAATAATATCTTTTTCTTTTCTTGCCATTACCCATGAATTCCAAAAACTTTCCAAGGCAGAAATCATTCCACTATTCTTTGTATCCATCCATGATAGTTCATCAATAAAAATTATTTTTTTCTTATCTTTTGATCTTTCAATAACTTCTTTTAAACAATTAAAAGCTTGATTCCAGTCGGAAAGTTTTTCATCACATTTATAGCCAAATGCTTTAAGTGATTCTCTAAATTTTTCAAGCTGAGATAGTTTTTGTTTTCTTTTTTCAATCGATGCATTGCTTATACCCGTATGTTCAAAAGTAAATTTATAATCAAAACTTTCTCTTATTAAGTATGTCTTTCCTATACGCCTTCTTCCAAACACAGCAACAAATTGAGACTCTTCTTCATCAATTAAAGATTTAAGATATTTTTTTTCTTCTATTCTACCTATCATTAAAGTCACCACCAATGTAATATATTAGTATCTATATTCTATCATATACAGAAAAAAATATCTACACGTTTTTACTTTAACTATAGTTTTTTGCTAGTTATGGTAAAAATGTGTAGTTTTTTATAAATCCTTAATTTAAATATCTTTTCCATCAGTTATATTAATCTACTTGTCATTTTTGGGGTCGGTAAAGCAATTGAACAACCGTCTCTACATCTACATGCTTTTCCTCAAATTCAAATCTATCACAAAAATATCTTTCCTCTAACAATTGTAAATCTTTTTTTGCCAAAATACCTAATCACTTTTTATGCACCACGTTTTCCGGGAATACGTCTTCCCTATTCAATATAATTCTATATTATTTGTTAAAATAACTCATTGCATTGTCAAGTAAAATGAAATTTACTAAAGTTAAAAAGGACTGCACTTTTGCAGTCCCAATGCTTTTATAATTTTTCTAGTGATGATTGTAAAACCATACGTTCTAGATTCTTAGGCTTTCTATTAGGCTTTAATTCTCTTTTACCTAGGGTAATTGCATTCACTGGGCAAACAAGACCACAAAGAAGACAGCCAACACATTTTTCAAGGTTGCAGGATGGTCTTCTCTTTTCACTATCCCATTCCATTGCCTGATGTGCACCATCATAGCAGGAAATCTCACATCTACCACAGCCAATACATTTATCATAATCGATTGAAGGATATACCTTGTAATCTCTATTTAATTCCTCTGCAGGAATGATATTCTTGTTAGCAAGACCGACTAATTCCTCTAAGGAATCTACACCTTCCTTTTGCATATAATGCATTAAGCCATTCGTTAAATCATCTATGATTCTATAGCCATATTGCATGATTGCAGTTGTAACCTGAATGTTCTTCGCACCAAGAAGTATGAATTCTGCTGCATCCTCCCAGGTTTCTACTCCACCAATACCAGAAATTTCTACATCCTTTAATCTAGGGTCTGTCCTCATTTGCTGAATGAATCTTAACGCAACAGGCTTAACGGCCTTACCACTATACCCAGATATAGAGGATTTACCATCAATTATAGGTAAACCTACATGATGGTCTAAATCGACATTAATAATGGATTTAATGGTATTTATTGCAGAAATACCATTCGCACCACCTAAAATAGATGCATACGCTGGCTCACACATATCTGTGATATTTGGAGTCATCTTTGCCATAAATGGTAAACTAGTAGCACGTCTTACAGCCTTGCAATACTTTTCACATAGCTCAGGGTTAGATCCAACGTCACTACCCATCGCATGGCTTGTCATCTGTGGGCAGGAGAAATTAAGCTCAATCATGTCAGCTCCAGCCTCTGTTACAAGCTTAGCAAGCTCAAAGAAATCCTCTTCATTTGAACCCATAATGGAGGCGATTAAAACCTTATTTGGGTAATTCTTTTTTAATTTTCTTAAATCACTTAAATTTTCTTCTAAGGAATGCTCTGCAATTTGCTCCATATTCTTAAATCCAACAAATCCTGTTGCTTCCTTAGTTAATGCATCAAATCTAGGTGAAACCTCATCAATTAAATAATGCTTTGGGCCAATCGTTTTAAATACAACTCCACCCCAGCCTGCCTCATAAGCCTTACTACACATATCATAACAATTACCAACTGGAGATGAGGATAGACAGAATGGGTTTTCAAATTTAACGCCCATAAAGGTAATGGATAAATCTTTTTTAATCATTATTTATTACCTCCTAAATATTCATCTACACTTCTTGCAACCTCTTTACCACTCCTAACAGAATATACTACTGTCTTTTCTGAAGTAGAAATATCTCCTGCAACAAATAGATTTGTATTATCTATTCTATTCTTATTATTTTCTACACAATTACCATTAAAAGCTAAATCAAAGATATTATCTATCGTTTGACCTGTCGCAAGAATAATTAAATCCGCCTTAATCTTAATTTCACTATCGATAAACCTACTAGAAAATGTAACATAGCCTCCACGCTTATATTCCTTAGGAACATAGCCATCGATAATTGATACATTTTCCTTTCTTGCAAGAGCTAATTCCTCCTTAGATGCTCTAAATTCGCTAAAGCCTTCATAAACGATATCTGTAACATTAGAAACTCCAAGCTTCTTTAATGTAACACATACATCCATCGCAACATCTCCTCCACCAATAACTAATACGTTATCTGGTAGATTTAAGTTATTTCTTTCCTTTACCTTATGTAAGAAATCAACAGCTAATATAGCCTTTTTATTTCCTTCAAATATAGGAATCATCTTACCCTTAGAATATCCTATTGCAAGAATGACTGCATCATATTCCTTTTGAATAGATTCTAATACTTCCTTAGATATAAATTCATTTGTTTTAATTTCTACACCAGAATCTGTAATTCTTTTAATTTCCTTATCTAATACCTCTATAGGTAATCTATAGGATGGAATACCATATCTTAAATAGCCACCTGGCTTTTTATCCTTTTCAAAAATAGTAACAGAATATCCCATTTTTCTTAATTCTAATGCAGATGTGAGTCCTGCTGGACCACTACCAATAATGGCAACCCTCTTGCCATTATATTCCTTAAATTCTAAGACATTCATCTTAGTATCAGTTTCAAAATCACATAAGAATCTTTGAATTGCGCCAATATCAATTGGCTTATCAATACCACATCTTGTACAACCGTTTTGGCAATACTTTTCCGTAGGACATACTCTAGCACAAATAGAAGCTAATGCATTGTTTTCTCTAATAACCTCTACTGCACCACATAAATTCTTAAAGCGAAGTGCACGAATAAACCTACCTGGGTCTGTACCTGCAGGGCAAGCACTTGAGCATGGAGCATCCTTACATAAAAGACAACGAGATGCCTCTTCCATAGCTAGCCTTAGGGTTAGTGGTTTCTTTTCTTCTATAAAATTATTCAATTGTAAACCTCCTTGTATAATAATTTTTGTAAGCGAATCTAGTAATTTAATTATAACTTATAAAAAATGAAATTTAAACACAAAGAAGTAATTCTAGGCAAAAGAAAAACTCCAATTTTGAAATTGGAGTAAATTCATTAAATCTTTTTAACCTGGTTGAATGGGAATTCCATTGGAGTCATACGACCAAACATGTTGATAAGAATAGTTAATGTTTCCTTTTCTAGGTTAACAGCAGATACCTCACCAACCATATCCTTGAAGGATCCTTCAGTAACAGTAACCTTATCACCAGCATAGATTTCGAATACTGGCTTTTGAACAAGACCTAGCTTCTCTAGGATTGCGTCCATCTCATCCTTAGGTACAGCAACTGGCTTTGTACCTCCACCAGAGGAGCCTAAGAAGCCTGTAACCTTTGGAGTGTTACGAACCATGAACCATGCATCCTCGTCCATTTCCTTATCTACTTCCATCTCAACAAATACGTATCCTGGGAAAAGCTTTTCTACCTTTTCCTTTTTCTTACCCTTTTTATCTACAACCTCCTTAACCTCTTCAGGAACTAATACCTGATAGATTAAGTGAGTCATATTCATAGATTCTCTTCTTCTTTCCAAATCCTGCTTAACAGAATTCTCATATCCAGAATAAGTAGTTACAATATACCATCTTTTCATTGTCTTATCCTCCTTAAATAATTAAGCCTAATAATTCAGTAATGAATACATCATATAGCATGAATAATAATGTTAATATGATGATGAAAACAAATGTACGAATGGCATTACCTAAGAACTTAGGCCAAGTTAGCCATGTGATTTTCTTTAATTCAGGGAATGCAGGCTTTAAGAATGGATAAAGTGCATATAATAAGCCTAAGGATGCAAGAACAACTAAAATCCATGCGAATACTGTAGGGTATTCACCAATTACAGGGAAATCACTTCTTACCTGTAATGCACCATTTAGCATTAAGCAACCAAGTAATAAAGTAATAATAGAAATACCTAGGAATAACCAGTTTTCCCATTGATGCTCTTCCTTTAGGTATTCACCAATACGATATACACCTAAGGACGCTTCCTTTTGCTGCTTCTTTTCAATTTGCTTACGAATCTTAGCCTCAACTAAATCCTTATTGCTCTTTGGTGCTTCTTCTGCCTTTTCTTCTTCAACCTTAGCTTCCTCTACCTTTTCTTCTTCCTCATAAGTAGATTCACTCTTTTTCTTCTTTGACTTAGGGCCACCAATAGCCTGCTTCTTTTCTACCTTAGCTTCCTCAGCTTTTACCTCTTCAGTTGGTGTCTCTTCAACTTCTTCAGCCTTTGTCTCTTCAGGGATAATTTGTTCTGTCTCAATTGCACTTGTTTCTATTGGTGTCTCTTCAACCTCTTCAGCCTTAACTTCTTCAGCTTTAGTCTCTTCAACTTCTTCAGCCTTAGCTTCTTCTTTTACTTCTTCAGCTTTAGTTTCATCTAAAGCTTCCTTCTTTTCTAATTCCTTATCGTCTGCCATAAGTAATCCTCCTTACTTTGTCTCTTTGTGCATTGTATATTTATTACAAGTTGGACAGTATTTTTTGATTTCTAGTCTTTCTGAATTCTTTTGTGGGTTCTTTGTTGTCGTATAATTACGGCTAAAGCATTCTTCACAAATTAATATAACCTTTGTTCTCATGAAAACACCTCCAATACATAATTTAGTGCAAAATAAAAAACCTTAATCTCAGGTCCTAATAAAATTATAAGACATTTAAAGTTTAAGGTCAATCAAAATAATAAATTATTTTATAGCATGTAAAATATCTATTCTTTCCTTTGGATTATCTGCATTACATACATAGGATCCAGATACGGCTAAATCTACATATTTTGAAATATATGGAGCGGTTGTATCCTTAATTCCACCATCGATGTTAATTAAATAGGAATAACCATTCTCCTCTCTTAATTCATTTAATTCCTTAACCTTTTCTATAGAATCCATCATGAAGGACTGTCCACCAAAGCCAGGCTCAACACTCATGACTAATACCATATCTACATAGGGTAGGTATTTTTTTATATCTAAAACACTAGTTTTAGGCTTAATAGAAATACCTGCCTTTATATTATAGGAATGAATTAAATCAATGGTTTTTAATACATCACAATCCGCTTCTACATGGAATGTAATATACTGGCTTCCTGCATCTACAAATTGCTTAATGTAATTTTGTGGATGCATAATCATTAAATGGGTATCAAATGGCTTATCTGTAATTTTTCTTATAGATTTAACGAATGC
>JAFPIE010000187.1 GCA_017388605.1 Acholeplasmatales bacterium
TATATGTACGTCCATTCATGATTGGTGATGACCATTCCTTGGGTGTACATGGTGTACATCATGCCATTTTCATGGTTATTCTATCTCCTGTTGGTTCCTATTATAAGGAAGGCTTAAATCCTGTTTCTATTTTAATTGAGAAGGATGATGTTAGAGTTGCAGGTAAGGGTGGTACAGGCTACACGAAGTGTGGTGGTAACTACGCTGCTTCTACTCGTGCAGGTAAAAAGGCTGAGCTTAAGGGCTATTCTCAGGTATTATGGCTTGATGCAGTAGAAAGAAAATACATCGAAGAGGTTGGCTCTATGAACGTAATGTTCAAGATTGATGGTGAGGTTGTAACTCCAGCATTAGTTGGTTCTATTCTTCCTGGTATTACAAGAAAATCCTGCATTCAAATTTTAAAGGATGAGGGCATTCCTGTTACAGAAAGACGTATTACCGTAGATGAATTACTTAAGGCACTTGAGGAGGGTCGCCTTGAGGAGGCTTGGGGTACTGGTACTGCAGCGGTTATTTCTCCTATTGGTAAATTCGTTATTAACGATAAGGAATATGTAGTAAACAATGGAGAAATTGGTAAGGTTTCTCAAATGCTATATGATGAAATCACAGGAATTCAATCCGGTAAGATTAAGGATACTAGAGATTGGACACTTGAGGTAAAATAGGAAGCACATTTGTGCTTCTTTTTTTTATAAAGAAAAAGAGCATTTCTGCTCTTATTTCTTTAATGGTCTAATGGTTTTAAACATATCCTTATTTTCATTAATCTTATTGGTATTACCAATGACAGTAATATTATAGCTTGACATAGCTTCCTTAAACCAGCTTGCAAATTCCTTAAAATCCTCATTTTTAATAGATAATAATTCTTTTCTATTCTTGCATCTTTCTTCTTCGCTTAAGCCTCTTAAATAATTACTTCTTGCAATAGATGCCTTAGCCTTATTATGAAGTACTGTATCAATTCCACCAATCGTACCAATTTTGAATTTTAATAATTCCTCATCGGAAGGATTAAAGCTTAAAACAAATTGATCTGCGTTTTGATATACATCATTTGTAGATTTAATATTTGGATCTCTATAGGAGGTAAAGCCAATTAAGCCGGATGGGTCAATATTCATCATACATCCATAGGCACCACCATGAACCCTGACCTCCATCCATAAATAATCCATACTCATCGCATTTTGAAGTACACTTACACCAGTATTAAATTTACCACTAAATTTACCTACTCTTGAAACATAATTTACATCGATAGGTGCAGTAAATGCCTCATTTAAGGCATTTTCCTTAAATACCTCCTTAGGATAGGATATGCTATCCTTAAGGCTCATAATTGTCTCATCAAGATATGGAATTATTGTTTTATAATCCTCCCTTGAACCAGTATATCCAACAGTAAGATTTTCCTTAGAGAAGACCTTATCCTGTACTCTATATAGATTTGCAATGATTTCCTTCTTCTTATTTTCAAAATTAGAAACTAAATCCGAAATGAAATCAACATAAGAAATTCCACCTACAATATCCTTTTGATAGGAATTCTCATCAATATAGGAGAAGGCTCTTTGCATAGCCATCACATGGCCTTTAGATATAATGGAATTCTCTAAATTGCTTTTAAGCATAGATAGGTATTCAAATAATCTCTTCTCATCATCAAATTTGACATCAAACATTAAATCATTCACTAAGCTGAAGGCATCCTTAATATTCTTTGTTAATGCACTAAAGCCTATAGAAAAATATAATAATGCTTCCTTTGTTTCATAATGCTTAAGTGGCATTACCTGGGCAACAACACTACCTAAGGAATTTTGAATGAATTGATTAATATCCTTATAATGCATCTTAGATGTAGATAATTGCTTAAATAAATCCGCATATAAGGCTATATATTTTAATTCCTCACTTCTCATATGAGAGATATCAAAATAATAGCTTACATAGGAAATTTCATTCGTTGGATATTCACTAAATAATACCTTATATTTTGAATCAATTACCTCAAGCTTATAAGCCTCTGGCTTTGGATTGATATCCTCTAAGGATAATTTAGGTAAGGTATTAATTGCTTCAATAGAATCCTCTTTATTTTGGTATTCCTTTAATGCATTCGTAGATTTTACTAAATCTAAAAGATCACTTTCGCTTAAGGATTCCTTATAAGCCTTAAGCTTGTTTTCAAGCTCAAGATTCTTTTCATCATTTACTGTCTCACTTGGTACTAATACAACATAAGCCTTATGATTATTTTTTAACAGATAATTTTGAATTACATTTTCAAAATAGCCCTTGTTTATATCTTCCTTTAGCTCCTTATAATACTTTAATACAGTAATCTTAGAAAATGGATCCTTATCATCATATAGGAAGCTTCCCATCATCGTAATAATGATATCTAAGCCTTGTGGGCTTCTTGGGGTGAAATTACGCTCTCTTTGAGCAAATTCAGCGTGATTTAATAAAGCGATTAAGGATTCCTTATCTAATCCATTTGATAAAATCTTTTCTAGTTCACCATCAATAATGGATACAAATCTATCTAAATCACATTCATTGGCATTTTCTGCAATAATGGATAGGATAGGCTGTAATACTCCATCATCAAATAAAGAAGATACATCTACACCAATCTTTGCATCAAGCAAGGCTTGCTTAAGTGGTGCACCAGGTACATCAAATAATGCATTTAATAAAATAGCTGTTGCAATCATAAGCTTTGTATCAAAGGTTGTAGGGAATACAACATTATAGCTTAAATAGGTCTTATTAGATAAATCTGTGCCCTTATCTACAGGGTAATAGGAAACAAGCTTTTTAGGCTTATCGAATGGTTGCTGGAATTGTAATCTTGTATCAAAATCAATCCTATTAAATTTAGATAAATATTCGCTATCTAGCCACTCCATTCTTTCATCCATATCGGAATTACCATAAATCATAATATAGGAATTGGATGGATGATAGAATTTCGAATGGAAATCCTTAAACTGGCTATAGGATAATTCAGGAATATATTTTGGGTCTCCACCGGATACAAAATGATATGCAGTATCAGGGAATAGGGCTTCCTCAATTTTGGAATATAAAACCTGGGTTGGGTCACTAAAGGCACCCTTCATTTCATTATATACAACACCATTAATTGTAATAGGATCTTCGATGTTTTCTAAATGATAATGCCAACCCTCTTGCTTGAAGATTTCCTCATGATCATAGATTCTAGGATAAAATACTGCATCCATATATACATGCATCAAATTATGGAAATCCTTATCGTTTTGGCTTGCAACAGGATACATGGTTTTATCCTCAAAGGTAAAGGCATTGATAAATGTATTTAACGAGCTTTTAATAAGCTCAACAAAGGGATCCTTTACTGGGAATTTCTTTGAGCCACATAAAACAGAATGCTCAAGAATGTGAGTTAAGCCTGTGTCGTTAATTGGAGGTGTTCTAAAGGCAATAGAAAATACCTTATTGTTGTCCTCATTTTTGATGGTGCATACTCTTGCACCACTTTTATTATGCTCATATAGGGTTACATTTGAGCTAATTTCTTCAATATATCTTTCTTCAATTTTTGTATAATTCTTCATATTCATAACCTCTCAAAAAACATTATATATTTTTCTAATTTAAAACACAAGAAAAAGAGAACCACCTAAGTGGTTCTTCTATCTCTTCTTCCTTAAAAGGCTCATAAGCTCAGCCATATCCTCTTCAATAGAGGTATCCTGATGTGCTTTTTCAAACTCTAAATCAAAGGAAGCATCATAATCCTCTTTGTAGATAGAATTGTATAGATTTTCTATATATTCATAATCTAAATCCTTAATTGAGGTAAGAATATAATCGATACAGGTAATAACATTATCCTCTGTTACGAAGGTAGATGCTTTAATAAATACAGCATCATCTAACCTATCATAATATGCCTTTAAAATTGTAGAATTCGCATTTAAGGCATTTAAGGCTAAAGGCATGGATTCTATAACCTCTGGGTTTTCCATTACAACCATAAAGGATAATAAATTCATAGATCTATGAATTGTGAAGGATGCATCTAAATCAAATGATCCATAGGAAATTTTAAAAATGAAGGAAAATGTATCCTCATATGTACTTTCTTCTACATCGATTGCCATTTCATCAAAATAGGCTAAAATATCACCATCTAATATCATATAAACCTACTTATTTATCTTTATGGTTCTTGGCTTAACCTTAGGCTCTTCAGCCTCAGATTCTTGTCTTTTAATCACAATTGTCTTTTGGCTCTTTGCTTGTGGTTGCTGTGGAGCATCCTTTTTGATGGTTGTTGCATCTATCTTTCTTACCTGAGCTGGTCTTACATCCTGTGGATTTACTCTAGTTAAATCATCAATTAGCTCATCCTCAATAGATAATCTCTTTGGACGCTCAACACTAATTGGCTTTTTAGGCTCATCCTTTAATGCACCCTCACCAAGCATCTCATTCACGGATGCACGAATTGGAGTAGGCTTTTGGAAGATTGGTTTTGTAACTGCATCAGGAATTGTCTTCTTATCCTCAGCTTTTACATAGATTTCTCTTGATTTATGACAAGCGAAATAAACAATTTGATATTGCTTAGAAATGGTTCTGATTAAGGCTTTACATAGTTCTAGCTTTTCATCATCAAAGTTAACAAACGGATCATCTAAAATGATAAATGGCTTTTCCTGTGGATACAAGCAGTCAATTAAGGCAAGTCTCATACATAAGGAAATGATATTTTGATATCCTCTAGAATAAGAATCGATACCCTTTAATCCACCTTCTGTCATAAATTGGAAATTGAAGTTTACATCGATGCTGTAATCCTCTGTATCCTTAAGTAAAAGAGAAATATATTTATTTACAGAATCCTTCATTGGCTTAACATATTTTTCAAGTAAGGAATTCTGGGAATGGGTTAAATAATCCATAGATAGATTTAATAATCTATATTCCTCTTCCATAATACGAATATCAATTTCAACATTTTCTCTTTCTGAATTATATTCATCAAGCATTGCAATTTCATTTTCGTATTCTGCACATTTATTCAGTAAGGTTGTCTTTTCACCATTTAATGCATCAATCTTTAAATCAATATCTGCAATCTTTTGATTTTCCTCTTCGATAGAGAAGTTTGCATCATCAATAACATCAAGCTGGTTCATAGAAATAAAGGTCTTAAGTAAGGATACCTTTTCAGATAACTGATCCTCAATTTCCTTTTTCTTTCTTAGGTGGGTATTTAGCTCACCAATTTTTTCCTCTGTTGTTACTGCTGTTGCTGAAGAATTAAATTGACCTAAGAAATGCTGAATTGCATTTTCAAGCTCCTTAATCCTATTCTCTAAATCCTTATTTTCTCTTGAAATATCATTAAAATCATCCTGAGCATCCTTATATCTTTGGATATTAGCACGTACAATAAACATATTGTTTGTGAAATTTGATGAATATAAATGATATCTTGCGAAGAATTCTCTTAATTCCTCCTCAAGATGAATCTTTTCATAATCATAGGATTTAACCTGTCCACCTACCGCAAGGGCATTGTTTTGACTATTATTCACTAAGAAGGCTGCAAGTGCACCAATATAGCCTAAAATAGCTAGGATGGAAATTGCAATACCTGCAATAGAGAAGCCCTGCTGATTTTCCTTTATAAAGAAGCCAACAATGAATAAGGCAACACCTACAATGATTAAAACGGATGAAACAATCGTAAGGGCAATACCAAGCTTTGGCTTTTTTCTTTCCTTAACGCTTGTATCATGAGCCTGTATAACACTTTTAATATTGTTATACTTCATGATTTGATCTGTAATATGATCTAGGGTTTCTTCATCAGGAATTTCAGTTAGGTTTAAATCCTTTTCAAGCTTTTCAATCTTCATTGAGGCTCTATTATTACTCTTTTTAACCTCATATTGTGTTCTTAAGCTTTGTAATTCCTTATTTTTACTTCTATATTCTAAAACCTCTTCTTGGGTAACATCATGTCCATTAAATACTAAATTGTTATCCTCTAAAAGCTTCTTTGTATATTTAATATCCTCTTCGTATTTTGCAACTACCTCAAGCTTAGCTCTTTTATCCTGGCTCTTTGTAAAGTTTAAAATACGATTATTGATACTCTTCTTTTCATCATTTAAGATATGGATTTCCTCATTAATTTGGGAAATTTGATTTTGAAGGATTGGTAATCCTTCCATTCGCTTATTAACTTCCTCAATTTCATCTTCGATTTGAGCAAGCTCCATCTTCTTATCTACAATAAGACCCTTTTTGGAATTAAGCTTTAATTCCTTAGCCTTTTTCGATAGGATTTCAATAGCATCCTCAAAGGATTGAGAATCATCCGTACCACCAATTAGGTTTGCAAGCTTCGCCTCAATATCGGAATTGAAGCCTTCATTTAAATCCTTTTGTGGAATGAATACACTTCTTTCAAAGGAGGCTTCATTTAAATTAAGAATTGCCTCACCAATATTAGAACCAAATTTATCGATAGGAAGTCCACTTTGTAAATCGTATACTCTTTGGGTATCTAGAGTGGATTTTGAGGTTGAGAATTGTCTTTCAATACGGTAATTTCTACCATTCGCCTCTAAAACCAAGTATCCACCAAAACTTGATACATTCTTCCATGGGGCATATAGAGATCTTTCCGTTCTATTTAATCCATAAAGCATAGATTTTATAAATACAGTTAAAGTTGTTTTTCCCCAGCCATTCTCCTCATATAAGGAATTTAAGGTCTTAGAAAAATCAAAGGAGTAATCGGAAAGCTTACCGAAGTTATCTATATATAAACTAATGAGCTTCATATTAGATTTCCTCCTTCATTAAGGCTTTAATACCATATTCAATTATTCTATTTTTATCATCCTCGGATAGCTTAGATGCTAAAACATTTCTTATAAATTCACCCTTAAGAGAAATATCATTTTCATATTCCTTAGCATTAATTCTAAGTCTAGATTCATCTGATACTCTAGCAAAATAGTATTGCTGATTTAAGGATTGCTCTAAAAGCTCATTTTGCTTAATTAAGGATAAATCATATTCACCTACTAATCGTACACGAACCATATCGGATTGCGGAATATCTGTAAGCTTTAATGCTACATTTCTTCTAATTTCAACCCAGGAATCACAATTCGTAATATCTACCTTTATATCATGTAAAATTCTTTTTGAGAAAGGAATAAATTTTGATTCAATAGCGGAATCCGTAATATCAAGTAAAACAAATCCCTTTGGACCTTCCTCATCAAAGCCTCTACCCTCAAGGCATCCAGGATATACCCAAATACCCCTATCATCTAGCTTACCCTTTTGATATTTATGTAAATGACCTAAAGCTAAATAATCGATATTTCTTTCCTTAAGCATAGATAGTGGAATGGAATTAAGATTCGTAATATCTCCATGAAGCATTACAATATTCTTTTTACTTCTATTTAAGCATAAATTATCATATAGTGCAGGGGATATATTTTCACCACTAATACCTGTTATATCCACATTTTTGAAGGATATGGTTTCCCACTTATCTTTAAAAATATGAAGATTCGATGGTAATCCCATAGGATGCTCCTGGAACATATTAAAATCATGATTTCCATAGATTAATAAAAATTGAATCATAGGTGCTTCTTCAATGATTCCTAAAATATATTCTCTTGTTTTTGCTGAAATTTTAGGTCTATCAAATAAATCTCCAGAAATTAATATAGCTTCAACATTATTGTTTTTTGCATAATTAATTAAATTATCGAAGGATAATAAAAGCTCACGCTTTCTTTCCTTTGCTTTTACTGGATCTAAATTTGTTTCAAGCCTTGAATCTAAGTGCAAGTCAGCAGTATGAATGATTTGCATAAAGATCCCTCCTTCAAAAATGTACTATTATATATATTATATAATACTTCTTTAAAGAATTCACTATGAAAGAAAAAGAAAAAGGGGATTTTGAAATCCCCTATAACACTTTTGCAAGCTCCTCCATTTTCATATATGCCATGGAATTACTTTTTAACATTTCTTCCTTGTTTTTAGAACTATATTCATCATAGATAGATATGCAATCTATACCATATTCCTTTGTCCCTATAACATTCGATAAGGAATCATCAATCATTAAAATATCTTCCTTAGAAATATTATATTTTAATCTTACATATTCCATTGCGCTACCATTCCCCTTAGATAGAGTTTCATGGTTATACACGGATATAACATCATTAAAATACTCTTTTATACCTAAGGCTCTCATAGATAAATCTAGGATATGATCTCCTGAGGCAGATAATACGACAATAATCTTACCTAAGGATTTAAGCTTAGATAAAATATCTAAGGAGCCCTTCTTTAA
>JAFPIE010000188.1 GCA_017388605.1 Acholeplasmatales bacterium
CATCTAAGATAATCTTTAAATCCACATGAGATAAATCATCAAAGAAGGAATCGAATAGTTCTATATTGGATAAATTCATATTCATTTCAAAGGAATTCGAATGTATAACAATAGACTTAATCATAGAAATGAAATCAGAATCAAATAGAATATCTAAAATATCATTTATAGAAATATTAGTATCATCCTCAATGAACATAGATACAGGAATCATCAAATGATTCTTATATAAATCAACGAGTAAGACCTTCTCATAATCCTGATATTTATCGAAATAGGAAGCATTGAATGAAATATTTAAATCCTGATATTTTACATGAATGGATGATGTTAATTGGAATTCCTCCTTAATTGATAAGTTGATTTCACCTAAAACACTTAAATCCTCATGCTTGAAATTTAAATCCATTACAATACTCTCATGCTCCATTAAATCCTTAATGAAGACAAAGAATTCATAGAATTCACCTAAATCTTGGTATTCTATTTCTGGTAATTCAAATCCGTTGTAAGAATCATTTACCATAATTGAAATATCCATTAAATCTTTAATAGATATTACTCCATCAATACCACCTAAGGAATCCTTTAGAGTAATTTGAATCTTAGATAGGCTATCAAGGATTTCACTTATATTCAAATCAAGCTCAAATTCTTCTTCTGTAATCCTTAAGCCCTCGATAAGCTTATCCAAATCCATTTGAAGTAAGCTATCTAAGATAGATAGATCAGATTCCATAAATAATCCTATAATATTCACTAAATCATCCTTAGAAATCTTTAAATGAATATCTTCTAAATCGAAGTATAAAATATCTTCTAGATAATATAAATCTATATGAATATTCTTATTCTTGTAATCGAAATCTATAGACATATTGGCCTTTAGCTCTTCATTAAAATCTAAATTACCTAAAATGGTACAAGTAAGCTCATTATAGGAGAAAGCCATTTTTATAGCTAAATGCTTCTCCTTTGTTATAGCTAAAATATCCTCTAGGATTGGATCTAAATATCCTAAATTATAGTATTCCTCTTCATTTGGAATTGAAACCTCTTCTACAGTCTCAAATACATTAAGATTTAGCACAGTATCAAAATATATAGCATCGATAGATATAGATTCCATATTCTTTTTTAATGCAATAGCAAGTTCACCTAAGGAATCCATAACAGCACTTAAATCGGCCTTAATACTTAATAGATCCTCTTCTATAGTGATTTCTTCGAATAATTTTTCAAAATCGATAGATAATAGAGTATCTAAGATATCTATAGAGGAACCATCACTAAATTTATTTATAAGCTTAAATACATCATCCTTAGAAATCTTTAGCTTGACATTATAGAAGGATAAATAGAATGTATCCTCAATATAAATAATATTTGCCACATAGCTTTGATTCTTATATTGAATATTTAACTCTAAATCAAGTTGAATACTATCCTTGAAGGATAGAATTCCTGATGCAGAAATATCTATATTCTTAATTGTTGTATTTAAGCTAAAGCCCATCTTACCTGCATTATATAAATCTACTATTTGCTTCAAAAGATTCTTTAAAGCCATGAAATCATAATATTCATAATTCTTCTTTTCTACTTTCTTATTTGTAGACGAAATATAAATATTACCTAAAGCATCACCCATAGATACATCTATAGTGATCTTCTCGTCACGGCTAATATTTAAATGTAATACGCCTAAGGCCTCAAGTAAAATAGATAAATCTAAATCTAATGTAATATTGTTTTCTTTTATTTCTAGCTTCTGTAATAGCTTTTCAAAATCTAAGGAAAGAATCGTGTTTAAAATATTCGATACATCCATATTAGAATTGAAATCTGTATATTCCTTAATGAATTCCATTAATTCCTTTGTATTAAGCTTTATATGAATATTGGAATAAGAGAAATAAATACAATCCTCAAGATATAGAACCTCAATTTCAAAATTCTTATTCTTGTAATTCAAATCAATATTTGCCATAAGGGCAAGCTCATTTTCAAAATCAATAATAGAATCTATAGTAGCACTTAAATCCTTGTAGGAAATATCTAAGGTAACTTCTAGCTTCTTATCCTTATAAATAGCTAAAATATCATCAATGAAGCCCTCTAAATAAGCTAAATGACTATACTGGCTATCCTCTATAGCTCTTACCTTATAGCCTAAATCACCTAAGCTAAAGGATGCTTTTATATCATCTATAGATATACTTCCATCAAGTCCCTTATTGGAATCCTTAATAGAAAGCTTAATTTCATTTATGATATTCGTAAATTGCTTTAACGATATAGCGATATCTAAAGAATCCTCTTCAATAACTAATTCTTTAAGTAAGGAATCATAATCGATTGTAAAGATTGTCTTTAATAGACTAGACATATCAAAATCATAGGATAAATCTATAGCTTTATTTGTATATTTTTCAATTAATCTTAATAAATCCTTTGTTGTAATCTTTAATTTTGCATTCATCATAGATAGATAAATCACATCATTAAAGTAATATAAATCTAAAGAAATAGAATTATTCTTATAGGATATTTCTAAATTCATATCGAGATGAATACCATCCATAAAGGATATATTACCTTTAGCTATACCTAAAATATCTTGGTATTTCAATTCTAAACTAAAATCAAGGCTCTTATTCTTAATAAGAGATGCAATATCACGAACAATAAATTCTAGATTTGCTAAATCCATAAAATCATTATGGGACTTAGGAGAAATCTTTTTATTCGTTTCTTTAATAGAAAGCTCTACTTTTGTACCAAATAAATCTACATTAGCATATGCACTCTTTAATGCATAGGTATCCCCTACATGCTTAATATCAAAATGAATAGGAAGCTTTATTCCAAGGATATCCAAATTGGTATCGATAGATACATTTTCTCCATCATCCACTAAAGTAGATTTTGATAAATCTGCCATAATCTTATTGACATCTAAGGATACCCCATCTATATTCTGATCTGGTAGCACCTCTGTAATCTTAGAGAAAATATTCGTTAATTCTTCAACATTGGCCTTAACCTTTATTCCGCCTATCGATATATAAATATTATCTGTGTATTCTACATATAAGTCACCAAAATCAGCGTATACTTTAATCTCAGATAAATCGGATATATTTAATGCGACAAGACCATTTTTCTTAAAGCCATCACCTGCTATATTTAATTCTAAGTTCTTATTTGATTTGTCACTATTTTGTAAAGATTCAACAATTATGCTCATTGGATCTAAAGCATTATCCATTGGATTTTCATCATCTTCTAATACAGATAAATATGCATAGGATTCAAAATAATTATATGGTTCTTCATCAAAGGCTACATTTTCATAGAAATACTCCTCATGGCAATTCGTCTTAGTAATTGCCTCAACACCCATAGATTTTACCTTATAGGTTTCTTGAATATTTGTAGAAACAATTTGCCAATTGGAATTGATTTTCATTTCAAAATGGATATATGCAAATTCTGGTACAATGGCAGAATTCGCATTGGTTAAAACTTCTCTTCTATACCAGAAGGGTGCCTTATTTCCATCAGGATCCAAATCAAAATATAGGGTATAGGTACCATCTTGGTTATCCACCATTTTCATTTCTTCCTTATTCGTATAGGTATCACTACAAATAATATAACCTGTTGCTTGGAAGGGAAGCCAACCATAACGATTGATAATTGTTTTATAGGAAACACATTCAGGCTCAGAGGTAATCCAGGTTGCCGTATCACCACTGATGCTTGTAGCATCTCTTAATAAAACCTTATCCTTCATGTAATATTTTTGTTTTGCTGTAGATATAAGACCTGATGAAATCATTGTAACCATAGCCTTACCATCATGAACAACTCTTTTATTATAAATCTGCTGGGTCGCAATGGATGCTTGAGCAGTACCTGTAGTTAATGTATAAAAATCATTCGTATTGGCAATAGTCCAAAGGGCATATGCAACATTCTCCTCAACGGAATGCTCGCTTGGGTTTGTACCATCCTTTGGTGCCTCAAGTAGTGTCGATTCAAAATCAGCCTCAGAATCTTCAATGGTTGCAGGACCTTGATTTAAGGCAAAAATAAAATATCCTCCTACACCTAAGAGAACTGTTGTTAGTAATATAATTATTGTAATAATTATCTTCTTTTTCATAATACTAACTCCTAAAGCATTTAAAACTATCGTAGTAATTATATTACTAAGGTCTAAAAATGTCAAATTTAGTTGACATTTTGAAAATGCATAAAGAAAAAAAGACCGTTAAAAAAGTTATGAATGCTTTTTTAAAGTCTTTTTAAGTAAGAGATTAAATTGTGATTAAGACTACTTTATTCTTCTTTGTTACTGGATTAAATTCAAAATACCACCAATTACCAGTTCTTGTTTCATTTACATTATTACTTGAATAATAATAAAGATTCTCATATTTAAAATTGGCATTTGCTAAAAGATCATTATAAACAAAATCATTTTCATATGGTAAGCAAAGGTTTTGAATTGTATCAGAATAAGAACCAAATGCATATTCATTCACAGCAGCACTATTAGAAAGTACTACTGTATTAATTACTGATCCTTTAAATGCAGAACTACCGATATATTTTACACCATCGGATATAATTAAATTATTAATTTTTAGACCATAGAAACAACATGAGCCAATTGTTTCAATATTTTTTGGAATATATAAATCAATATCATCTACAATTCTTTTACCTGATAAAGTTGCATTCCATCCATAGTAGCATGGATTAGAACAAACATTACCAAATTTAATCTTACACCAGTCATCAAAATCAGCATAAACCTCTCTTACTGGTGCAGTATATTCATCTGAATAAATCAAAAATGCAAAAATGCCTACACTTTCAAGTCCACCCTGAATATCAATTAATACTAGATTTTCGCAATCTATAAAAGCATAAGCCCCAATAGATTTTACATTAGATAAAGATAAAGCTACTAAATTATGATTTTCGCGGAATGCATATTCACCAATAGATTCTATATTTTCTAATCTAAGTCTCTCAAAATTACATCCAGTAAATGCAAAGTCACCAATATATTCAACCGAATCAAGCGGTGCTTTAAGTTTCTCACAACCATCAAATGCATATCTTTCGATTCTTTTGGCAGTAATTTCGTCTAAAGATAATTTATGGCAACCAGAAAAAGCACTTATTCCAACACTATCAAGAATTGGGAAATTTATTACAGTTTCTAATTCAGAGCATGAACTAAATGCAGAGTCAGCTATAGCATTAATACCCTTACCTAATCTAACTGATTTTAATCTCGTGCAATTGTGACAAGCTCTATATGATACTTCACCCCTAATATTGGATAAATCTAATGTTTCAATACCATGACAACCTAAAAAGGCATTTTCAGGTAATTCATAAATACTCTTATCTAAAGAAACATTAAAATTAGTTCCAGCTTCACATAAAAATGAAGATTGATAGGAACCATTATATCCATCAAAAGATGAAATAATAATATCCTTAAAGTTTTCTGGTAATTTTGAAACCTCATCAACACCAAACGCCTTAAGAATATCAAAGTTCATAGTAGTTCCTCCAAGCTTTAGTGTTTCCAATTTAGAAAGTCCTTCTAATGCACCATCTTCAATCTTTACCCCAGGAGAAACTATAAGCGTTCTTAATTCTTTTGCCTCTTTAAACGCGCCAGAGGCAATACGGTTAACTTTACAACCATCAATATATTCTGGAACAAATGCATCAGTTCCACCCTTATACTCTGTAATTATTGCGTAATCTACTTTAAAGAATCGACATAAGTCATGGTCATATTCATTCACGCTATATACACTATAATTAAATGGCACATCATCTTTATATACTGCAGTAAGTGTTTCATTTTCCTTTTTAATGGTATAAGAACCTTCAAATATTTCACCATCGCTGTTTTTAAATCCAGCAAATCTATCTATGCCTTTTTTAGGATTTGGTAGATAAATCGATTCTCCAATGCTAAAGCCGGATAGAGTAAATAAATCCGGATAACCTTCTAAAACGCCACCATTCAAATCATAAGTAATACTACAATTGTATGGAGCTAATTCTAAGGTCATATCATCAAAAACAGTTATACGTTCTCCAAAATCATAAAAATCATTTGTCTTTGGATTAAAATATCCCTTATACATATAATAATCTGATTCATCAAGTACATGATCTTGATTACTATCGACCATAAAGCGAGTAGGTAAAGTAACTGTTTCTCCATAATTTAGTACCATATCTTCTTCGAAAGGTATAATTACATTACATTTTATTCTTTCAAGTTTAGGACGTAGTTTTAAATCCGATGTGACAACATCGTTTTCAAAATCCCATAATTTCCCATTTGAACTATTAAACCAGCCACCAAATTTAGAATCTTCAAATGTACAATCTAATGCTTCTGGCATGGATAGGTGATCGCCTTCATTCACATTCAAGTATAAATAATACTTTTCAAAGTGATCATCTTCTCCACTCACAAATTCCACTTTATAAGTCTTAGAACCACAAGAAGTTAATAAAAATAAGCTTGCAAAAGGAATTGCTCCTAAAGCTAAATACTTTAAATTCTTTTTCATTTTTCCCTCTCCTAAAATATTTGCTAAATTAATACCATTACAATTATACATTAATATAGATAATAATCAAGAAAATATATCCTCTAGCAATAGGGGGTATATATTACATAAAGAAAAGGAGCTATCTTGCTCCTTATGCTTCTACGGTATATGTAGTTACATTTTTTACAGTTTCACCATCGATTTGTAGTGCCATTGGATGTGTGAAGGTAACCGTAATCTTCTTTCCTGTAAGAATTGTAGACATCTTCTTATTCTTCGCATGCTCACCCTTAAAAATCTTAGGGAAAATCAATAAGGTACGCAATTTACCTGCGTTATGAATAACGCTTAAGGATAGTGTATCTCCAAGTCTATTTTGGCCTGGCGCAATCTTCATTCCACCACCATAATATCTACCATTCATAGCAGAGCATAGCCAAACCTTTTTAAAATGATATTCCTTGCCATCAACTACTGCAGTAGCCATAGGACACTTATATCCATGAAGCAATAGCTTAATGGATAGGCTCGCATAATTGATATCTGTTTTGCCCTCTGCCTTCATTTTATCTGCAACCTCGCAAACCATTCCATCAATACCATAGCCAATTCCATTAATGTAATATCTTGTCATACCATTAACCGTAATTTTAGGTAATCTTTTAAAATAAGGAGTTAAATGTACAAGCTTTTGATCTGGTGCTTCCTTTACATCCTCTAAAAAGTCATTGCCATTTCCGCCTTTATAATAATATAAATCGCAATCTACATTATAATTTTTAATATTATTCGCGAAAACATTTAGGGTACCATCTCCACCTAAAACTAAAATCTTATCCTCACTCTTTAAGCTTGGAAAGAATTCTTCCTTCTTATATTCTTCAAGATTAACGGGGGTATATTCTTGAAATAGCTTCTCAATATCAGGCTTTGCAGCTTCAAAATTTTCCTTTCCTTTACCTGCACTTGCAAGAGGATTATATAATACATAATTCATAAAACTCACCTTTTTCTTCTCTATTTATAAATAATTGTATCACAAATGGATTCATTTATTACAAACAAATGTAAAAAATACTTAACTTTTTAAAAGCATTTTAAAAAAATCAGGACATTCATCCTGATTTATGTTTAAATTTCTTCAAATGTGTAGGAAATATATTCCTTATATTGCTCATTTGGCTTTAATAATGCCTTATCTACATTTTCCATATTAATTCCATTAGGAATATATTGGCATTCTAAGGCAATGGCTTGATATTTCTTCTCATGCTTACAGTTCTCATATTCCATCTTGGTCGGATAATTATCCGTATAAACTACAACAGCTGGATAGGAGGTATGAATGGTAAGGCTTATACCTTCCTTCTTATCCTCAAGCTTAGCCGCAAATGAATCCTCTTCCTTTGTTTTTACAAAGAAATGATCATAGCCAAAGGAGGTGTGGTTTTGTAAATATGGATCCTCTATATATTTACCAATTTCATGTCCCTTTGTAAAATCCATTATAGGATCTACCTCCTTAATGGATTTAGCAATTAGGTTCATATCTAAATCTCCATGATATTTACAGCCTAAGGTCAAGATTTCATCTAGGACTAATTCTTTACCACTAGATAATGTAAAATAGGCATGATTTGTTAAATTTACTATGGTTGTTTTAGAAGCATAAGCTTCCATATCGAGTAATATTTTATCTATATTCTTATAGATATGGTATGTAATTTTATAGGAAACATCTCCTGGTAAATAGGATTCCTTCTCAAGGAAGGTGAAGATAACATCTATAGATTCATCCTCTTCCTTTATTTCATAATCAAAATTGGAAAATGAAATTCCCTTAGGTCCACCATGTAAGGAATTAATGCCATTCCAATTCTTTGGTAGATCATAAGCTATTCCATCAATTTCACATTTGGCATCCTTGATTCTACCAGAAAATCTACCAACAAGCTTTCCATAATATTGCTCATTATAATAGAATTCCTTATGATTTATAGGTGTCATTATACGGTTTTTACCTTTATATACAATACGATAAAATGAAGCACCTAAAGTACATAGAGTCACCTCTAAATTTTTATCATTTTTAATTTCAATGAAGGATACTTCCTCATCCTTTATAATTCTTTTATCCATAGATACCTCCTCGAAAAATAAAAGGGAGTAAAACTCCCTTTAATGATAAATTAATGACGTTTAAATGTCAACTCTACAAACTGTACTTCGTTCTTAGAATCTAATGCCTTAACTGCCATTAAATTGATTAAGCCAAGCTTGTTTGCCTTCTTCTTTGTGTAATAAGTATATAATGGATGTCTCCAAATATCTGCAATTCTTACACTCCATTTTGAAATTTGTGCATCATCATCTACTGAGAAATAGAAGCCAGCATTATTCTTAACCTCATCCTCATCGTATCTTGTCTTTAAAATCTTAGGTAAGCCATCTCTTGATGCAGCATCAAATACCATCATACCATCTGGGAAGTTAACTGCAATATTTGCAACAATTCTCTTAACATCCTCACGCTTCATATAATGGAATAAATCTAATGCATAGAAGAAAATACCATCATCTCTTGTCCATTCAATCTTTTCAAACCAAGAAAAATCATCCTCTAGGATATCCGCAATAATACCTTGCTCACGGTCTCCCTTACCAACGGCTTCCTTTCTTGCGATTAATACATCACGTGTATCTACATTATATGCACGACACTGACCATTATCAATTTGCTGGAATACAGTAGAAAAGCCACAAGCTAAATTAACAAAAATAGCTCTTGGATGATCTCTTAAATATTTCTTAGCAACCTCTACAGTATTATATTCTGCAATTAATAATCTAGCAGCATCCATTTTACTAATCTTATCTGCATATTTTGCAGGCTTATATGCATAATCCTCAAATAGCTTTACACAGCCCTTATCCATGAAAACCTCAGGCCACCAATCAAGCGCAAGCTTTCTTGGATATAGACGCTCTAAGCATTTTTCTTCAACGCTTCCCTTTTAACCTCGTTAGCCATATTCTTCCTCCAAAAAATAACAAAGAAATAGATAAATCTATCTCCATTTTCATAACAATAATTATAGCATAGTCATTACTAAAATTAAAGCAAAAGAATGAATAAAGTACGTATTTTTATATTTTTGTTTCATATTTCAAACAAAAAAATGAATTTTTAAAAAATTTCAACATGTCCTGTACTTGTATGATAGATTCCACCTTTTATTAAAACATCACGATATTTTTCATCCTTATTTATAATAAAATCCTGTATTTTATTTACAGTTGCTACTACATTCTTCTTACAAGCAATATTTGGATTCGTTTCATTTCCAATCGAATTTTTAATTTCATTTATGATTTTACCTATAAAAGAATTAGAAGCCCCCTCTAGGCTTGATTGAATTGCCCCACACTTTGTGTGCCCTAAAACTAAAACAAGCTTACAGCCTAAATGATCCATTGCATATTCAATGGATCCAAGTCCAAAATCATCTAATACATTCCCTGCTTGACGAATGACAAATAAATCTCCAATGCCCTTCATAAATATTGCCTCAGGAATTACTCTTGAATCACTACAGGCAACAATCACCGCAAAGGGATTTTGTCCATGGTGATGGGTATGCATTCTTTTTTCTTTAGAAATATCCCCATGATTATGAATGGAATCCATATAATCTCTATTACCTTCTTCTAGCCACTTAAGGGCAACATCACTTTTTATTATTCCATTTATCATAATAATACCTCTTTGGTCTATTGTAACATAAAAAAAAGAACTAGCAAATCCTTGCTAGCTCTTTTCCAAAACAAAACACTCAAAACACTTTAAATACTATTCTTTTCAGCAACTTTATCTGCAATCTCGTAATCCTCAGATGTGCACTTACCTGTACCAAAACCATTCATGTCAGGTAAAGCATGATATAAATATACGATAACAGCTACTGCTAAAACTAATAATACCAATGTTAAAATTGTATGCATAATAAATTCCTCCTCATTTTTCTCTATAAATTATTAAGTTAAATTATTTATTTAACTTTGCTGCAATTTTATCTGCGATGTTGTAATCCTCTTCATCACATTTTCCTGCTCCAAATCCTCTATAATCGGATAAGACAGTGAAGAGATATACTAAAACAATAGTCGCAAATGCAATTAATGCTAACATAATGAATGTGTTCATCTTAATCCCTCCTTTTAGGTTCTTCTATATTTATAATTCATTTCATTCTTTTTTCGTATTAGTTATTCTTTCTTTGCGCGATCTTATCGGCAAGCTCATAATCTGCAGAACTACATTTACCTTTCTCGTTACCACCCATATCAGGTAATACTTTGGAAAGATAAGTAATGACTGCTATTGCTAAAGCTACTAATACAACCATAAGTAGTGTATTCATATCTTTATCCCTCCTTACAGCCTGTATTATATACCCATATGGAAGAATGAAAACATGTAACCATTTTCATAATTTTATGAAAACTTTTTCATTTCATTTTCATAAGAAAAAAAGCCATTTTTTACCAAAAATAGCCATTTTTTCTCATTTTTTCGCAATTTTCATTATGTTTACATTTAATTTACATTTCGTTTTCATAAATTTTCATAAAAATATAGCTGCTATGAAAAGAAAAATGAGAGTTTGCCTCTCATTTTTACCAGTTTGGTATGCATACCTTCTTTAGCATATCTAAAATTATCTTTGAAACAGTAATAATAGAACCATTATTTGCAATTAAAGCATCCTTTAGCTCTTTATTTCCTACATCGACATGAGGTGTGATGTTCCCATCCTTATCCTTTTGGAAGGTTGTTGCCATAGCATGCTTTGAAAAATGAACGGAATCACATGCAAATTTATACACCCTGCCAAATCCAGGATAGGTATCATCTACTAATCTCTTCAAATAGCCATCACTCATGTTTTGCTCTTCGCTTACCATATAGTTATTTACACGCTCGTTATTTTGAATCATATCCATAACCTGCTTAAGGCCAAGTTCTATAACCGATTGTATTGCAAGACAATTATCACACAATAATCTTAATAAGGATATTTGAACCGTTATATTATATTTCCTTAAAGCATATTCTAAGGAATCTAATATATCTAAGGATTTCTTTATGATCATTCCTGCAAAAACTACTTCTCTTGTCAATGTATTCTTATAATATTTAACAAGTGCATCCATAAAGGATTGCATCTGTTGCATCATATCTTCTAACCTTTTTATTTCTTCGTTCATATTGCACCTCAAAAAATAAGCCGATTCCATTTTACCATGAAATCGGCATATTTTTAAAGTATGTTTACAAGTAAAGTAACTATTGGAATAGTTACCATACATAATATAGTAGAAACTAAAACGCAATTTGCAGCAAGCTCTTCTTCTGCATGATGAATCTCTGCCATATTCAAGATTACCGATGCACATGGCACTGCAGAAATGATTAATATTGCCTTTTTAAAGTCAGGGGTAAGAAAAGGTAGGAAGTATACCGCAAAAAAGCAAGCAATAGGGAATATTATCATTTTTAGAAAGCAAATCAAATAAATGAATGGTCTTGTCCATAAGGCTTTAAAGGAAACTGTCGCAAGACGAATACCTAAGATTAGCATACAAAGTGGAGTTGTCATTTGACCTAGTAGATTAATTCCATTTGCGAAGGCATCTACAAGCTGTACATTAGAAATCTTATCTCCAAAAATAAATGCTGGTATAGCAAGTAATAATCCAAAGGTTGTTGGGTTAATTAATGCTGACTTTATACTCATGTATTTCGTATCATTTGTTAGACAAAATACTCCAACAGTAAATACTAATAAATTCATGGTTATAACATATATAGATGAATAACAAGCAACTAAAGGATTACCAGGTACTAAGGATACAACTAAGGGAAGTCCAAAGAAACCTACATTACCTAAAACAGACCCACAGGTTAATAATCTATATTTTGCATCCTCATATTTACTTCTTAATATAAAATATAGGATAAGCATAAATATGGCCTGTAATAGAAATGTTGCGATAGCAAAATATAGCATATCTAATGCCATTTGTCCTTTGTTTAAATCATTTATGCTTGCAGATACCGCAGCATTATAAAATGCATAAATAATCATACAAGGTCCGCAAATATATACTAGAATTGTTGACATCGTAGATAAATGCTTTTCAGATACTCTTTTAGTCTTACATAAAAGAAATCCAGGTATTGCAAAGCATAAGGATACAGCAACTCGAATGACGCAGGTAATAAATGTATCAAGCATAATACCACTCCTTTAATGGTAATTATAATGGATAGAACCCTACACTTCAAAATGATAACATTTTCAAAAAGCCTACCTATTTATTGTTTTAATTCAAAAAGTAAAAAATAGCCAGCCTAAGCCAGCTATTTCCATAATATTTGTTTATTCTTTATATCTATAGATAATATATCATATTCCAAATCATTGAAGCATAATTCTCCATCTACACCTAAGAAATCTAATTGATTGTTCAAATCATTATCAATACTTGCTCCTGCAATGATTTTTAATTGACACTTTTGTGTTAATGCGAAGAACATAAAATCACTCGATAACGTTCTACCCAAAGATGGATAATAATACTCTCTTCTATACGCATATTGAGCATGAGTACAAATGTTTTGTCTAAATATGC
>JAFPIE010000189.1 GCA_017388605.1 Acholeplasmatales bacterium
CCAAATCTAAAAAAATTATATCAGGACCTGAGGTAGTATCTAAGGGATTTAACTTTAGTGCACCGGATGTTGATATGATGGATTTGTTCCAGAAGGATTTTATTAAGGTTTCATTAAAATATCTTGTGACTAAATTTATAGATTGGGCATCATATAAGAATGAGCTTAAAAATGATGTTTCAAGACTAATATATAAATACACAAGACGTAATCCGATTATAATTCCGGTATTAATCTCAACAGATGTTGATTCCATTAAAACAAAAAGAAATGAAAAGAATGTTCAACAAGTCGCTTAAAATATAAAAGGGACCTATGCCGTATATTGGCGTAGGTCCTTCTTTATTTGTTAAAATTAGTTAAAAATTGCTTCAAATATTGATTTCTTTCCTTCAAAGCCTTCTCATATTTACCGGTTTCCTTACCTTCATAATAAATATGGTCTAGAAGAGAGGTAGGAAGGTATTGCTGAGAAATGAAATCATCAGGATAATCATGAGGATATTTATAATTAGCTCCACCTTTAATTTCTCTATTTAAAATATGCTTTGGTATTTCAAATGATGAAACCTTATCTAAATCATCTAAAGCCTTGTCAATAGCAGCCTCACTAGAATTAGATTTAGGAGATAGTGCAAGGTCTATAGTTATTGATGCAAGAGGAATTCTTGCTTCAGGAAATCCTAGGTTTTTTGCAGCCTGGCAGGCAGCAATTACCTTAGGTCCACATGAAGGATTTGCAAGTCCTATATCCTCATATGCAATTACAGTAAGTCTTCTTGTAATAATATCAATATCTTCAAGCTTTATAAGACGCGCAAGATAATGAAGAGAAGCATCTACATCAGATCCTCTAATAGATTTTTGAAAGGCACTTAGTATGTCATAATATGATATTCCCTTATCATCAAGCTTTAAAGGCCTTTTTCCAAGAATATCAGAGGCTTTCTCTATAGTGACCTCACCATCAAGTAATGTAAGGGATTCTAGCATATTAAGTGATGTCCTTATTTCACATCCGCTCTTGTCAGCAACAAATTCAATTATATCATCATTAAGAGGATATTCTTTAAATAGCCCCTCTTTCTTTATTGTTCTTTTAAGAAGTGATATAATATCATTTTTTGTAATTGGATGCATCTGATAGATATGACATCTAGATCTTATGGCAGGATTAACTGAAATATATGGATTTTCTGTTGTAAGACCAATTATTGTTACCTTACCTGATTCAAGGTATGGTAATAGATAATCCTGAATATCCTTTTTCATTCTATGAATCTCATCAATTATCACAAATGTGTCACTATAATATGCTGTTGATTGAAAGATTTCCTTAAGCTTATCCTTTGTATCAACGGAAGCATTAAATTCATACACATTTGGTTCAAAATGTGACGCAAGAATAGATGCGATAGTAGTTTTACCACAACCAGGCTCTCCATATAATATTAGTGAGAAAAATTGGTTGTGAGAAATCATTTTTGTAATAACACCATTTTCTCCTACTAAATGGTTTTGACCTACAACATCAGAAAAAGATGTAGGTCGTATTCTATAAGCAAGTGGCTGCATATCTAAATCACCTCGAATATATAAAGATTATACCATAAAAAAGCACATTTTTAACTTATATCTAGTTTATTTTAAGATAAATATTATGTTATAATATAATATATGTTTAAAATAAAAACAAGAGGTGGTTTTTATGGAATTAAAGGATTATATTTATAATATTGAATCTATTGATGAGAAAGGTGAATCCTTAAAGGATGTAACTGCTGTATTTGAGAATGGAAATGCTTTAAAGCTTTGTGTTA
>JAFPIE010000190.1 GCA_017388605.1 Acholeplasmatales bacterium
AAAATCCTCAATAGGTAATTCAGGTAAGCATAATCTTTCTGCAGAGGAATTTAATCTCTTTGCGTTTTCGTATGGACGGAATAATTGAATTTTACCATCCTTTGTATGATAAGCCTTCATACCTTCAAAAATTTCAGCACCATAGTGTAGTGCACTAGATGCAGGAGACATTGGGATTGGTCCATATGGAACGATTCTTGCATCATGCCAGCCAATTCCCTCATCATAGTCCATCATAAACATATGATCTGTAAAATATTTACCAAAGCCTAAGGCTCCTTCTGGCTTTGCCTTTGGAGTTTCAATCTTATTAATCTTAATATCTAACATAAATAATTTCTCCTTTTTTAAATACTTAAACTAATTATACGCCTATTTTATATCTTTTTAAATATAATATTTTGAAAAATAAAAAAATGATATATAATATTTGCGAGGTTTAAATGATATGGAAATTATATTTTATAATATTACAGCTTTAGTTTTAGGCTGTCTATTAATTTATTATGGTTTATTTTGTTTAATTAAAAAGAATAAAAAGCTTTTTGGTGGATTAACATTAGGAGTATCTGCCTTTTATATTGGATTTGGTATTTGGGGATTCTTTTTAGCCGATTATCAATTCTTAGTTATTTTAGCAATTCTAGCCTTTACTTTAATTGAAATTATATTCTTTGTCTTATTTAATAAAAAAGAACCAGTGAAAAGAAATGGGAATAACCAAAATAAGAAAAAGGAAGAAAAAGATTCCGATTATCTAGAGGAAGAAAAGAAGGAGGATTAATTGTCCTCCTTTTCATTTTGCTTTAATGCCTCAATTTCTTTATTATAATCCTTTTTGAATTTATCTAAGAATTTTGCTCCACCAAATCCACCTAAGGATAAGATTCCTCCAAATAAAACCTTTCTAAAGCCTACCCATCCATTTTGAAAGAAATAGGAGAAGGCATCCTTAGATTCTGTATAACTTATCATATAAGGTATAGAAATAACTAAGAAGGTTACAACAGATAGAAATACGAATAGCCCTACGGTAATTTTAAGCCATTTCTTACTTGGTGCTTTAGATAAGAATAAACCTAGTGTTGCAAGAATAGGAATTAATGCAAGTACACCAGTAAAATAATCATGTAAATTTATGGTTAATAGGATAGGTAAAATAAGACCTAAGCCAATACCAATCAAGACAAATAGAAGTGCTAAAATATATTTTATGTTAAATCCAGTTGTCTTTTTATTTAGCTCTTCAAGCTTAGATAAATATTCATTCCTACATTCTTTATGTATTGGACAATAATGGCTTCCAAATAAATCATATTCTGCATCCTTTTTACAAATAGGACATATATGCATTGGTAAATAGCCCATATCCTTTAAGCAATTTATGACATTATCTAGTATTTCCTTCATCAAATCAATCTTTTTATTTTTATTTCCCTCAGGTAATGTAACAATAAGTGTATCTGCCTTACTTCCTAAGGATAGAGCTGCACAAGCATTACCTAATGCTTCTACCTGTAATGCTTTTATTGCATCCTTTGTAATTTCTTTATCTAATGGGATATAAAAGGATGGTATATTTAATACCATATATTGCCAATCCTTAAGATAAATATAATATCCATCCTTTTCCATTACATATATATTTTTATTTCTTTTAAAGCCTAAGCCTTCTATATAATCATCATATTTCATAAATAATACCTCGTAAGTATTATAACAAAATAATTTAAAATAAAAAGAAAAAAAGGCATTTTCATGCCTTAAAATATCAGACTGGCCTGCCGGAAAGGATTCGAACCTTCGACCCACGGCTTAGAAGGCCGTTGCTCTATCCAGCTGAGCTACCAGCAGATTTAGGTTATCTGATATCTTGCGTTTTCCGAACGCTCAATTATTATATAACAGGAATGAAATCATTTCAAGTGTTTTTTTAATTTATTTTATTGTTGTTTTCTATTCACTTTTTCACCCTATTTGTGATAAAATATCATAGATGATAAGGAGGGTTTAATTATGCCAGAGCGTGACCATGTAGAAGAATTAAAACGAATCTTAGCTTCACCGACCTTATCCGATGAAGACAAGAAGGGTGAATTATTACAATATCATGAAAATGATATCGCAGACATGCTTGATGATTTAGATGATTCTGAAAGAAGTGAGCTACATAGAATCTTAGGCGATGAAATCTTCGGTGAGGTATTACTATATACAGAAGATATCGAAGATCAAATTACATCTATGAAGCCAGCAGAAGCTGCTGATGTCATTGAAAAGATGGATGCCGATGATGCTATCGATATTCTAGAAGAGCTAGATGAGGATGACCGTAAGGAAATCGTAGACTTAATGGAGCCAGAGGCAAAAGAGGATATCCAGGATATCTTAAAATATGATGATGACCAAATTGGTTCTAAGATGACCAATAACTATGTAAGCATCTTAGTAACAAATTCCGTTAAAACAGCAATGAAGAGAGTTATTGCAGAGGCTGCAGATAACGATAATGTATCGAATATTTACGTTGTTGATATTCAAGATAAATTAGTAGGAGTTATTGAGCTTCGTGATTTAATTGTTGCAAGAGAGGGTATAGATTTAGGTACAATCGTAAAGCAAAACTATCCATCCTTTAAAGCAACGGATAAGGTTGAGGATTGCTTGGTTCAAATGAGAGAATATGCCCTACCATCCTACCCAATTCTAGATGAAAATGGTAAATTGATTGGTGCAATCACCCACGATGACGTTCAAGAGGCAATGGACGAAGAGATGGGTGAGGATTACGCTAAACTCGGAGGTTTAACTCAAGAAGAGGATTTAGATGAATCTCCATTCCAATCGGTAAAGAAGCGTATCCCATGGCTTGCTGTATTACTTATTCTAGACTTGCTAATTTCATTTTCGATGGCGAATTTTGAAAACGTAGTTGCCGTACTTGCCATTATTGCATTCTTCCAAACTCTAGTATTAGATATGGCAGGTAACGCAGGTACACAGTCCTTGTCCGTTACTATTCGTATGATTTCAACAAATGATGTAACAGGCAAAAAGATTGCGAAAACGATATTTAAGGAATTCTGTACAGGTATTTTAAATGGTATCATTTTAGCAACCATTTCCTTTGGCTTCGTTATGCTTTACCTATTTATATTTAAAAAGGGTGTTGTAAGCGGAAGCGAGTATGATGTAGTACAGGCAATAACTGCATCTGGAATTGTAGGCGTTGCCTTACTTGTTGCGATGACAGTTTCATCCTTAGTTGGATCTATAATACCTATTATCTTTTATAAGATTAAGATCGACCCTGCAGTTGCATCAGGTCCATTCATTACAACTATAAACGATGTCACTGCATTATTAATTTATTATGGCTTAGCTGCATTATTATTCTTCCAGATACTTGGAGTAGGCGCTTAGGCTAAATTGGAGGATTTATGAATAAACAAGAATTTTTAGAGATGAAGGACGAATTTGCTCTTATCATCTACAATTATGAAAAGTTTTTAAAGGATTGTATCTTATTAGATTATAGATATAATGATCAATTCTTTGATTTATTACAAAAGGTTCGTTATTATGAAGTAGAAAATGGTCTTTTAGCTACATGCTTACAAAACAGAAGCCAAAATCCTGAATTTGATACAACTAAGGTTTTATCTGATTTTAAGGAAGGCTATTCTAAGGAATTAGAGAATGCTGTACAGAAGCATAAGGTTGCTCATAGTGTCGTTTCTCATTTAAATGATAATACTCCTGATGAAAATAAGGAATTTGAAAGAATTTATCAAGATTTCATTAAGGAAAATCATCCTGTTGTAAAGGCCTTAGTAACTGATGAGGAAAAGGAATTATACGAAAAGCTTAAAATTTTCTATTATGAAAATAACTATAAGGGATTTATGGAAGCTTACGAATTAAATAAGGATACCTTCAAGGAAGTAGAATATCCTGAGGATTTATTTGCAAAAATTAGCCAGTATTATTATGATATTCGTAAGAATATTGGTGCAGATTTTACAAAGAGACAAAAGTCTTATCCATTCGTTAAAAAGGATGTATTCCAAGATGATATGACTATTGCAGAAGAGGATGCAAATCTTAAAACAAGCTACAATAAGCTTTTAGGTGATAACAAAAAGCTTCATCATGATTATATAAAAATGTTTGGCTCTGATATTACTTTAAACGAATTAGTTAAACAGGCATAGCCTGTTTTTCTTTTCTTATGTTATAATGATTTTGGGTGTTACTATGATATATGATAGATTAATTGAGTATAAGGATGATAAATACAAGGAATTTCAATCGAAGCTTGTGCCAAATATAGATAAGGATACTATTATTGGTGTTAGAACACCAGATATGAAAAAAATAGCAAAGGATGTCTTTGGCACTCATGAAGCTAATCTATTCTTGCGTGATGTCCCTCATAAATACTATGAGGAAAACCTAGTACATATGTTTTTGGTGTCTATGATTAAGGATTTCGATTTATGCATTCAGGAATTAAATTTCTTTTTGCCTTATGTCGATTGCTGGCCTGTATCTGATCAATCGAGTCCAAAGGTATTTCATAAGATGCATAATAAGCTAATTGAAATTGTAAAGAATTGGATTCAAAGTGAGCATGTTTATACATCAAGATTTGGTATGAGAATTTTAATGAACGAATACTTAGGTGATGATTTTAAAATAGAATATTTAGATTTAATCGCAAACAAAAAGGGTGATGATTATTACCTTAAGATGATGCAGGCATGGTATTTTGCCACTGCCTTAGCAAAAAAATATGAAGAGACCATTCCTTATTTTGAAAATCATTTATTAGATTCGTTTGTTTTCAAGAAGGCCATTCAAAAGGCTTTAGAAAGCTATCGTGTATCGGATTCCCATAAAGAATACTTAAAATCCTTAAGAGGCTAATATGGAAGAATTATTTTTGAACCTAAAAGATGAAGAATGGCCCTTGACAATTATTGATCATGATAGAACCATCGCAAGAGCTATTGTTATAGATGATGAAAAGAATTTCTATTTTGTAAGAGTGAATAGAGATGATGATTTTGGTAAAGCATTCTATATCGAAACCT
>JAFPIE010000191.1 GCA_017388605.1 Acholeplasmatales bacterium
AATGAAAATTATAATGCCTGTGGTGCTAAGAAAGAGCAAGTCACAATTGATGCATCTCATGCGGTATCTATTTATGTTGGATATGACGAGATTATGAAAAAGCTTGATCTATTTTTAAATGAATATGTAAAATAAAAGGCCTTTTGGCCTTTTATTGCGTTATATAGATGGAATTTCCATCGCTTTCTACATGGATATCTCCCTTATAGGTATGATAAACGCTCGCATTTATTTTATCTAAATAGCTTAAAACAATTTCATCTGCAGGTTCATTTTCTGTATCTGTAATAATGGCATATTTAGGTGAAATCTTAGAAATAAATTTATCGGAATTATCCTCAGCTCCACCGTGGTGAGGTAGCTTTAATAAATCGGATTTTAAATTTAGCTTATTTAATTCCTTAATTCTTAGCTTTTCTGCATCCCCTGGGAATAGATAGGATGTATTTTTATATACTGCCCTTACACAAAGGGATGAATTATTGCTAGGGCTATTATCGTAAGAAGTATATAATGGAGGATAAATAGTAAAGCTTGTATCGTTTATGGTAAAGCTTAGATTTTCTCTTACCTCAAGAGGAGTAATATTCTTTTCCTTTAAAGCATTTTGATAGGCTGCGATTTCCTTTGATGTTTTTACTAAATAGGTTTGGTATATTTGCTTAACACTATAGGTGTTTAATAATCTAGAAGCACCACCAACATGATCCTGATCAAAATGGGATAGAATTAAACAATCGATTTCTTTTATATTTAATTTTTTTAATCCCTCTAAAAAATAATCACAAGATTCCTCTATACCTGTATCAATGATGATATTGGTATTTTTATCCTGAATTAATATAGCATCTGCCTTACCTACATTGAAAAATGTAATTTTAAAATCACATTCTCCTTTGCAGGAGGATAATAGAAATAGAGGAAGTAGAAGTAAAATAAAGAATATTTTTTTCATAATTCTCCTCCTTTTTGTCTTTATTATAATACAAAAAGAGGAATAGAAAAAGAAAAAATGGCAGCGCCATTTTTTACTTTGAATTTAGGATTTGTGTTAAATATTCCTTTTCGATAGATAAATCTCTAGAGATTTCTGTACCGAAATAATATGCTGCACAAAGACCAGGTCCAATGTTAATTCCGTTTTGTGGATGAACAGTATTAACGATAACCTCCTTTGGAGCGAATTTCTCTTCAATTCTCTTCTTTAATTCTAAAGCCTGCTTTTCTCTTGCAGTTTGAGCAATGAAGATGATTTGATCCTTTGGATCTAGAATTGTCTTTTCTATGTATTTGATACAAGCATCGAAGAATGCTTGATCACCCTTAGTCTTAGCTAAAACGCTAGGTAATCCTTCATAAGAGAATTCAGCCATAGGCTTAATTCCAATCATTTGGCCCATGAAAGCCTTTGGCTTAGAGATTCTTCCCTTCATTGCAACGAAGGATAAATCGTCTAAGAAGCCCATCTGGTGGCATCTTGATTTATTATCTTCAACCCACTTGGCAACCTCTTCAAGAGTTAATCCTTCTTCACGCTTCATTGCAGCTCTTACAACTAATAAGCCTAAGCCAGTAGAATAACGAAGAGAATCAATGACGATAATCTTTCTATCTGGATATTCCTCCTTTAATTCCTCCTTAGCCTTAAGTGCGAAATTATAGGTTGCAGATAATCCTGTAGAAATAGTAATAACTAATAAGTCATTACCCTTATCTAGATATTTTTTGTATTCCTCCTTGAATTCATCAATAGAAGCAGGAGCGGTTGTATATAAGGATTGCTTGGTCTCAGGGTTAAAATTCTTTTTTGCCTTAACATCCTTATAGAATTGCTCAGGGGTTGTGAAATCCCATTCAAGTGTAGTACGTCTTTCTGTACCATCAGGTAATGTCATATGTCCCATGACATATTCAATATTAAATCTTTCTCTTAATTCCTTTGTTAAGTCACAAGCGGAATCAGATAAAATTACAAAACTCATAATGCTAATATCTCCTTTTTGTTTTGAAATCCTTAACTATTGTATCAAAATTCAAAACCTTTGTAAATGAGATAAGTTGGTCCTTTGTTTACAAAGGACTTTCTTTTTAGTATAATTTATAATGTTAGAGTATGTCTAATAGAGGTTAATTATGAGTACAATGAAGTTAGATGGAATTTTATTCCGTAATATGTGCAAGGGTGGACTTGATGCAATCCTTGCGGTTGAAAAGAAAGTAAATAGCTTAAACGTATTCCCTGTACCTGATGGGGATACAGGTACAAATATGAAGCTTACCCTAGAGCATGGCGTTAATGATTCCTATGATTGTGAAAGCATTGGAGAATTTTCCAAAAAGCTTGCTAGAGGAATGCTTTTAGGGGCAAGAGGAAATTCTGGGGTTATTCTATCCCAATTATTTAAAGGAATTTCAAAGCATTTAAAGAATTTTGATACGATTCATGCTATCGATTATAAGGATGCCTTAATTGAAGCATATACTACTGCCTATAATGCAGTTGTAAACCCAACAGAGGGTACAATACTTACTGTATCTAGATTAGGTATTGAAAATATTAAGGATAAAATTACAAATTCTACCTCATTTGAGGAATTATTTGAATTATATATAGCATCTATGAAGGATGTATTAAAGGAAACCCCTGAAATGCTTCCTGTATTAAAGGAAGCAGGAGTTCTTGATTCTGGTGGGGCAGGCTTAATTGCTATATATGAGGGTATGAATGCCATTCTTTTAGGTAAGGAGGTTCCTCATATTTTATCTGTAAGTGATGAAAAGAAGGAGGATAGTCCTCTATTCGATGAGAATTCTATTTTAGAATATGGCTATTGCCTAGAATTTATTTTACAGCTTCAGAAAATTAAATGTGATATTGATACATTTAGTTTAGATGCCTTTATCGAATTTTTAAAAGCTCATGGGGAATCCATTGTAGCCTTGAAGGATGAATCTATTGTTAAGGTACATGTTCATACCATGAAGCCTGGAGATATATTAAATTATGCTCAAAATTATGGCGAATTTGTTTCCCTAAAAATGGAAAATATGTCTATTCAGCATAATGAGGTCATAAAGGAAAAGAAGGAAAAGCTTCCACATAAGCATATTGCCTATGTTATTGTAGCTCAAGGGGAAGGCTTTAAGGAATTATATAAGGATTTTGGCTGTGATGTCATCTTAGATGGTGGAAAGACTATGAATACCTCTGCAGAGGAATTCCTAAATGCCTTTGATATCATTGATGCAGATGAAATTATTGTTTTACCAAATAATAAAAATATTCATCTAGCTGCTGAACAGGCGAAAAACATTAAGGATAAGGATCATATTCATATCCTACATACCAATTCCTTAGTGGAAGGCTATTTCGCACTTACCTTAATGGATACAGTAGATGAGAATATCGATGTAAATCAACAATTAGAAAATATGATTAGTGGTATTAAAAGTGTACATACCTTTGGTGTCACTATGGCCGTAAAGGATTCTAGCTATAATGGAATAAAGATTCAAAGAGGAGAATTTATTTCTGTTTTAGATGGAAATATCATCTATACCTCAAAGGAAAAGAAGCTTGCTGTAGAAGAGGGACTAAAGCTTGTTTCGGATATCGAGGATAAGGAAATCATCATTCTATTTAAAGGAAAGAATTTAGATGATGATGAGGCAGATGATATTGTTGAAGTATTAGAGGAGAATTATTCTAATGCCCAGGTGGGTAGAATTGATGGAGATCAGGACACCTATGGTGTATTAATTGGTATTAGTTAAAATATAAAAAAAGGAGAACTATATGATAACTTTATACATTTATACAACAGATTCAGTTAAAGAAGTGGAATTACCTAAGAATTTAGATAGTCATTGTAATATTTATACACACCAGCTTACAAAGACACTATCTAGATATAGCTATTATTTATTAAGTGAGAAATTAAAGAAAAGTGGATATGATCCAAAATTAATTACCTTTGATGCAAAGGGTAAGGGTGTACACCCTCATATTTCCTTTTCTATATCCCATTCAAAGGATTATATTGTCCTTGCGATTAGCGAGGCCTCTGTAGGTGTTGATGTTGAGGAAATCGTCATCGACGAAAAGCTAAATTTAGCTGCTAAAATTTTAACCGATGAGGAATATGATATCTTTGATAGAAAACTAGATAAAAACGGATATTTAACAGAAAAATGGACACAAAAGGAGGCCTATGGTAAATTCTTGGGTATAGGTCTTACGAATTCTGTTTTAATGACCACTGTAGATGGCTTTTCCCTTAATGTTAAGGGTGCAGTAGTATCTGTTTATCCTAAGGAAAATGTATTGATGTATTATAACGAAAGAGAGATTAGCTAAAATGGAAAATGTCAACAAGGTCGTAAAGACAAGATGCTTAGGCCTTATGAATTCTAAGAAGACATTTTTAGATATTTTTAATGTAATGTTTTCTACCAATGATTATATTTTAGGTGAATGGAATGATGGTTATAAAATTAATTCTATAACCTATCTTGAGGCTAAGAAAAAAATCTTTAATTTAGCCTATTCTATAAACCAAAAATATCCAAATTTAAAGGATCAATACATTGGTATTGCGATGGAATCAAGCATAGAATGGGTTTTAACCTTCTGGGCAATTCTTGCCTCAGGGAACAAGCCCTATTTGGTGAATTTAAGACACCCACATGAGCTTGTCAATCATTTACTTAAAAGCTTAAATGTTGAATATGTTATCGAATTAGATAGCCTAGGTTATGATGCTAAGGGGATTTCATATTTAGAATTAAAGGAAGAGGCAAAGGATTTTACACCATCCTTTGCAGATGAAATGGCACTATCTACAAGTGCAACAACATTAAAGGAAAAAATTATATTCTATAATGGCTTAGAAATATCCTCTCAAATCTTAAATTGTAAGAAGATACTTGAGGAAAATAAGCAAATTAAAAAGCATTATAAGGGTAGACTTAAGCAATTAGTATTCCTACCCCTATACCATATCTTTGGCTTTATGGCTACCTATATGTGGTTTTCCTTCTTCGGAAGAACTATGGTATTTTTAAAGGATTATTCTAAGGATACTATTCTTTATACAATAAAAAAGCATGAGGTTACTCATCTTTTTGCTGTACCTTTATTTTGGAATACCATTGAAAAGGAAATCCTTAAGGGCGTAAAGGAAAAGAATAAGGAAAAGAAATTCAATAAGGGCTTAAAGCTATGTATAGCCCTTCAAAAGATCTTCCCTAATTATGGTATAAAAAAATCCAAAAGAATTATGCATGAGGTAACGGATTCCTTATTTGGTAAATCTGTATTATTCTGTATTTCAGGTGGATCCTATATCAAAGAGGATACCCTAAGATTAATCAATGGTCTTGGTTATCCTTTATATAATGGCTATGGAATGAGTGAAATAGGAATTACCTCTGTTGAGCTTGGCTCCATTAAGGATAGATTAAAGAATTCCATTGGAAAGCCATTTGAATCTATCCAATATGAAATTAAGGATAATAAGCTTTATGTAGGGGGAACAAGTATTTCTCATAAAATGAAGATTAATGGAGAATATGTATATAATAATGATCTATATTCTACAGAGGATATTGTAAAGAAGGATAAGGATAATCGCTATTACATATTAGGTAGAAGTGATGATTTATTTATTGGTCCAAATGGAGAAAATATAAACCCAGATCAAATTGAGCTTTTATTCCATTTGCCCAAAGCAAATCGCTATTCTGTTTTAAATATTGAGAATCAATTAACCTTAGTCATTGAAATATCGAAATATTTATCTAAGGATACTATAGTAGAGATTTATAAGGATGCATGTGAATGTAATAATAAGCTGGATTCTTCCTTAAGAGTATCTAAGATTTATTTTACATATGATCCAATTCAAGCAGAAACTGCAATTAAGGTTTCTAGACAATATTTGCTAAAGCAATTAGAGAATAAGAAGGTTTCCTTAGTTAAAATAGATGAAATTAAAGAGAAGAATCAGGATATCTTAGTAAATCAAGAAATCCTAGATTTTATCATAAAATCATTCAAGGAAGTTCTAATGGTAGATACTGTATCTAAGGATTCAAATTTCTTCTTTGATTTAGGTGGATCATCCCTAGATTATTTTTCACTTATTTCTTTATTGAATCAACATTTTAATATCAATATTACCTTTGAAGATGAAAAGAATTACCATACACCCCTAGATTTAGCACTAGAGGTAGAAAGGTTACTTAGCCTATGAAAAGATTTCTCGTTTGGATTTTCTTTTGGGTAGGTAAAATAACCTTATGGCCTATACAATGGCTTTATTTTAGAAAAAGAGTATATTATGAGGATAAAAAGACGACATCAAGAAGAATCAAGGGTGGTGCTCTTATTGTTTCAAACCATAAGGGACTTATGGATTTCCCGATGTCTATGTTTATCTTCCCCTTTCATAAGCTTTATTGCTTGATGAGTGAGCTTATTTATAATCACGGTAAGCTTTTAGCTCATTTAACGAATATTGTAGGTGGTATAAGAGTAGATCGTAAAAATTATGATTTTGGATTTATGAATACATCCTTATCCCTACTTGAAAAAAAGAAATTGCTCATTGTATACCCAGAGGGTAGAGTTGAGGTAAGTGATAAGACCTATCCCTTTCATCCATCCTATATTTTAATTGCCCTTAAGAGTGGTGCACCTATTATACCAATTTATACGGATGGAAAATATAAATTTAAAAATAGATGTCATGTCGTTATTGGTAAGGCAATATATTTAAGAGATTATTGTAATAAGGAAAACCCTACAAAGGAAGATATTGAAAGCCTAAATCAAATGATCCGCTCTAAGATTAGAAGCCTAGAAAAGATTTGTAAATTAGGTATAGCTAAGGATAAATATGCCCATGGCTTTAAGTTTAAATTCTTTATTAAGGATTTAGGTAGATTATTAGCCTTTACTATGAATATTCATTTTAAAACGAAGGTCTATAATAAGGGGAAGCATAAAAAGAATTTAAAGATTAAGGGTGGTGGAGTAATTGTTGCGAACCACTCAAGCTTTATGGACCCATTAGTTTTATTAAATGTATTCTGGAGAAGAAGAGTCTATATATTAACTGCTGAGGTGGTCTTTGATGGTCACCCTCATAGGTCTTGGCTATTAAATCAATTAGGCTGTGTAAGAATTGATAGAAGAATTAATGATATGGATGCTATTGAAAAATGCTTAGATATCGTTAGAAGTGGTAATTTAATTGTCGTATTCCCCTCAGGACATATCGATCAATATGGTACTATGGACGAATTCAAGGGTGGTGCTGCCTTAATGGCGATGGAAGCCCATGTACCAATTTATCCACTTTATTTAGGACCTAGAACCTCAAAGCTTGGAAGATGTCCTGTATGGCTTGGAGAAAAGATAGATGTTGAGGCTATCCGAACGAAGGATAAATTGAATAAGAATGATTTAAATAATATTTCAGAAATTCTATATAAGGAAATTAGAAAGCTTGAAGCAATTGGATTAAAGGAGAAGAAATAATGGCAAAATGGAGCTTAAGATGCCCAATCGAAGGAGATATTATAAGGGTTTCTATTGGAAATAATATGCATCATTATGGTATTTATGTTTCCGATTCCTGTATTATTCAATATGGTAAGGCATCCGATATATTTCAAGATAGTAGTGAGGTTTCTGTTTTAGTTGGTACAATAAAGGAATTTGTTGGGAATAAATATATCGAGGTTAGAGAATATAGTCTTTTAGAAAAGCTAAAGAAAAATAGTAAAGAAAAGATTATAAAAAAAGCCAAGGAAAGAATTGGCGAAAAGAAATATAATATATTAAATAATAATTGTGAGCATTTTGTAAATGAATGTGTTTTTAACAAACATGAAAGTTTAGAGGCTAAACAATATTCGGAGAATCGCCATTGATTCTCCGTTTTTTTGAATAAAATTTCATAAAATTAAATATTTACCCATTAAAAAATGCGTGGTAAAATTTATACATATAATAGGAGGAATGATTATGATTCGAATTGGTATTTATGGCTATGGTAACCTTGGAAAGGGTGCTGAGGCTGCAATTAAAAAGAATAGCGATATGGAGCTTGTAGCAGTATTTACAAGAAGAAATCCTAAGGATTTAGTAATTGCAACAGAGGGTGCAGAGGTAGTAGCTAGTGATGATATATTAAAATATAAAGATAAAATTGATGTTTTAGTTATTGCAGGTGGTTCTGCAACAGACCTACCTAAGATGACACCTATGCTTGTGGAGAACTTCAATGTAATTGATTCCTTTGATACACATGCAAACATTCCAGTTCATTTTAAAAATGTAAATGAGGCTGCCTTAAAGAGTGGTCATATTGGATTTATTTCCTGTGGATGGGATCCAGGTATGTTCTCATTAAATCGTGCAATTATGAATGCAATCCTACCTGACGGTAAGGATTATACCTTCTGGGGTAAGGGCGTAAGCCAGGGACATTCGGATGCCATCAGAAGAATTAAGGGCGTTATTGATGCAAGACAATATACTATTCCTATTGAGGAGGCACTTGAGGCTGTAAGAAGTGGTAAGAACCCAGAGCTTACAACAAGAGAGAAGCATAGAAGAGAATGCTTTGTCGTTGCAGAAGACCCTAAGGAATACGCAAGAATTGAGCGTGAAATTAAGGAAATGCCTAATTACTTTAGTGATTATGACACAACGGTTCATTTCATTTCTTTAGAGGAATTAAAGAAAAACCATAATGGTATTCCTCATGGAGGATTTGTTATTCGTAGTGGTGAAACCTCAAATGGTGTAAATCATGTCATTGAATATTCCCTAAAGCTTGATTCCAACCCTGAATTTACAGGCTCTGTTATCATTGCTTACGCAAGAGCTGTTTACCGCATGGTAAAAAGAGGAGAAGTGGGTGCAAAAACTGTATTTGATGTAGCACCTAAGGATATTCAAACTGTATCCTATGAAGAATTATTAGCTCATACATTATAATAAGAAAAGAGGCCCCATCAGGCCTCTTTTGCATATTCACCTAAGGATTTGAATTCAAATCCTTTTTTCTTTAAATATTTAATAATCTTTTCAATTTTTCTTAAATAGCTTTTTCTTCCAATTCTTATAAATAGCCATTCTACAAATTTTAAATTTTTCATCTTAGGTACTTTATTTTTAGAAACCTCATAGGGATGAACATAAAACATATAGCAATCCGTATTTCTTATACATTTTTTAATGTAATATTTAATGACAAACCAAGGAACTAGCCTGATATACCCACCACCAGAGATAGGTAAATGTCCACTATAGGCACGAACTCGATTTGGGGTAATTTCAAAGAAATTATCCTTTTTAAAGCATAATCGATTTAACCTTTCATAGGATTCTAAATCCACCTTGCCAGAATTGATGGCTAAATGGAAATTTAAGCTAGAAGAATCATAGGTAAAACCATTTCTTTTTAATATTTCAATATAAGAATCTAATATGCCGAAGCATGGGGCTCTATAGCCCTTTATTTTTGTATGGAATTCTTGTTCTAGGATATTCTTTGATTTAATAATATTTTCTTCAAAGGTTTTTTCGTCCATAGAAAGAGGAGATTTATGATCATATCCATGTAAGGCAAGCTCATGTCCATTTTCTATAGCCTTCTTTAAATAAGGCTTTGCAAGCTTTAGGCTTGAGCATAGAGTGAAGAAGGTACCCTTAATATTGTATTTATCTAATAAATCAATATACCCCTTCATGGCCTCCTCTTCTGAGTATTCCTCCTTGTATTCCACCTTTTTTCCTTTAAAGCATTCAATATCGTAGAAGGATTCTACATCCATAGTCATAAATGCATATTTCATAGATTTCTTTCCTTTAGGAAGGTCTTAATCTCTTCGTCATATCTTTCTTGATTATTAATTCTTATATGAGAATGAGCACCCTTATCAAACCAAACAAGCTTCTTATCGGATTTACATAAATCATATAGATAGGTAGCATATTTTGGTAAGGAGAAGATATCCTCCTTTGAATGAATCATTAGAATTGGCTTTTTTAATTTCTTTATTTTAGCCTCTGGCTTAATTCTTAATTGATTAGCTCCTGTATGGAAATAAATAGCAATCATGACTAAGAAGGCTAAGAAGGAGGACATTGGTGCACCCTCAGCCTTCATATGCGTTTGCATTGTCGCATGAAAGCTTTTAAACATACCATCTACTGTTAATCCTAAAACATAGGATGGACAGCTTTTATCTGTAATGGCATATAAGCAGGTTGCAGATCCAATACAAATACCATGATAATAAATTTCCTCTTGGTGGAATTTATCATGGATGAATCTTGTCCAATCTAATAGGTCACGTGCTTCCTTGATACCAGCAGTAGAATACTTACCATCGGATAAGCCATGGGCTCTAGGATCGATAACTAAAATATTAAATCCAGCATCCTGGTATGGCTTTGCAAAATAATAGGTATATAATAAGGATTCTGTTCTACCCTGATGAAGAATGGCACATTTCTTATGTCCAAAATCAAAGAATTGTCCAACTAAATGTAATCCATCATAGCTTTCTAATTCCACCTCGTGGATGTATTCTTTATTTTCCTTACCCCACTCTTCACCAATTCTATACATTTCTACTTGTTCAGTATTATCTGGTGCAGAGCAGGCTCTACCCCACATTTCCTTATTCTTTCTTACTAATTGCTTTTTATATACCTTAACGGCAATAATATAAAAAGGTAATATAAATGTAAAAAATGCTAAAAGTAGAATCGATACAATTACTATGAGTATAATTAACCAAGGCTCCATTGGAATTCTCCTTCCTAAAAACAAATATATATTACAATACTTTTATCCTCTTTGCAAAGAAAAAAGAAGCTAAAACGCTTCTTTAATTCTATATTAATACGCTGTTTGACTAACGATAAATGGAATAAGTACGGTATAGAATACTATAATCCAAATAAATCCGATAGCTATCGCAGCTATATTTAAGCCAACTCCAATATCCGCTTTCTTTCTTTGAATAATACTTTTTTGTCCTAAACAAGAAAGAACTAATCCTTCAATTCCAATAGCGAACCCAAAAATAGGGATGAAGGCTAAGGCAAGTCCCACAATTCCAGATACAAATCCTACAATTGCGAATGCTTTCCAAGGTCCTCTTGGCTCGTTTCCTTGATGTGATTCATTTAATTCTGTTTGTTCCATAATCTCTCTCCTCTTTTTTAATAACTAGGATGGAATACATCTATTCCAATCGCTTTTAATGTGATGAATAGTGCTACAATGGTTAATAATGTAATACCCAAACCTAAGCCTACATAGGCTAGCTTTTTGTGGTTTTTACTTTTTTGCCCTAGTGCAGAAAATACAATACTTAATGTTCCTAATACGATTCCTGGGATTTGGTAATTATTCCCAAAACTATTTATATAGTAGAATTGGGATAAAAGCTCTACAAAACCTATAATACCAAGAACAAATCCTGAAATTGCAAATTTATCGAATGGATTTGATTTCTCTGTAGGCTTTTCTTTAGGTTCATCTTTATTTTCTACATTCTCTATAGTACTATTTAAATCCTCTTCAATTAATACTTCATTTTCATTTTTATTGTTTTCTTCCATTGTTAACCCTCCTCTTTGTTATTATAGTATAAAAATTCAATTTTACAATAAAAAATGATTTTTGGGGATCTTTTAATGTGTAAATTAGAAAGATGATTTATATTTTTCTTGTTTTAATATTTAAGCATATATAAATAGAATATAGAGGATGTTGGCTTCCCTTATTTGTTAGAAAATTACTACATGGAATGAAAAAAAATTCTTATTATGTTATAATGGAAATACACATGGAGAACAAGATATGGAAGCAAAAGAATTAATTATAGTAATTCCGGCATATGAGCCAGATCATTTATTGCCTGAATTAATTGATAAGCTAAATGAATATTTTCATGGACATAAAATGATTGTTGTCAATGATGGATCTAAGAATAAGGAAGAATTATTTAAGGAAGTAGAAAATAAGGACAATGTCATTTTATTAAATCATGAGGTAAATATGGGTAAGGGTGCTGCCTTAAAAACAGCCTTTAATTACATAAAAGAATTAAAGGATTCCTATATTATCGTTACTGCAGATAGTGATGGACAGCATAAGCCTGAGGATATTTATAGAGTATATAATTTCTATAAGAAATATAATAATGGTTTAGTTTTAGGCTCTAGAAAATTTGATGGAGATATTCCAAAAAGAAGTGCCTTTGGCAATAATTGTGCAAGATTTTTACTTCAGTTATGTAATGGTATAAGATTAAATGATACACAAACAGGCTTAAGAGCCTTTGGTAGTGATTTAATTCCATTCCTATTACAAATTAAGGGAAACAGGTATGAATATGAAATGGATATGCTATCACTTGCTAAGCAAAGATCCATTCCGATTCATGAAATTGCTATAGAAACCATTTATATCAATAATAATTCAGGATCTCATTTTAGACCTGTAAGAGATTTTTCTAGAATTTGTAGTGTTATATTAAAATATACATTACCTCTATTTATATCTATATTATTCTATATTGGTGGATTTATATTCTTATATTTCCAATTTAAAAATAATGATAAATTGAAGGATTATACTTATACTATATCTCTTATTGGAAGTGGTGTATTTGCCTTACTTATTCATTATTTGATGAATGCTTTAGGTATATTCAATGGAAACCCTTATGTATTTAAGAATAAAAGAAGTGTTGCTTATTACCTATTAGGCTCACTAGTAGTTTTAGGACTATTAATTGGAACATCCTATGCATTTAGCCTATGTATTCCATTTAGATGGTTATCCTTTGGTATAGGATTATTTATTACTTTAATACTTTTAGTATTTGAGGTTTATTTCTTATCCATAAAATCAAAATTATTTGAGGAATAAAATATGACAGAGAAGACAGTAAAAAAGCTTATTCAAGCCGCTGGTATATTTGCAGATCCTGCTGCAGGACCTACCATTGCACTTTTTATGAATATTTATGACAAGGCCTTCTCAAGATATGAAAGACCAGATTATAGCTTATATCCTGGTCTTTATTGCTATTCTAGGGTGGAGAATGAATTAAAAAGAAGAGAAATATCCTTTTATGATAAGAATATTAAGCTTCAAGGATATTATTACGAATGTGAAAACCCATTAGGCATTGTGATTACGGCTCATGGGCTTCATAGTGGGGCAGACGATTATATTCCAATTCAAAAATTTTTCTATGACCATTCCTTTAATGTATTTTCCTTTGATTATAAGGGAACCTATTCCTCAGAAGGAGATTCCACGGTAGGTGCATGTGAGTCCCTTGTGGATTTAGATATAGCTATAAAATTTGTGAAGGAAAAATTAAATACTAAGGGATTACCACTATTTTTGTTTGGCCATTCCTGGGGTGGATATGCTTGTCTTGCAAGCCTTGCCTTACATAAGGATATAAAAGCCTGTGCTGCAGTATCTAGTATGGTCGATGGTCATACGATTATTAATGATAAGGCTAAGGAATATGCCGGTAAGATGCATTATTTAACCAAGCCTTATATTGTTGTATACCAAAGATATCTATTTAAAAGCTATGTAGATTATGATGCAATTAAAGGTATTAATAGTACGAATGCACCTATTTATATTGCTCATGGAATTAGCGATAAGGTAATCAATTATTATACGCAAAGTATATTTTCTAAAAAGGGTGAAATTAAAAACCCGAATGTTACCTTTTACCAGGGTATGGGGCTTCATGGGGACCATAATGATATCTTATTATCTATAGATGCCATATCTTACCGTCATGAGGTAGAATCTATGCTCAATCTATTAGAGCATGAAAAGGGTAGTTTAAGTGATGAGGATAAGAAAGAATTCTATAAAACAATCGATCATAAGAGATATTCTAGTCCGAATTTAGATATAATGTTACCAATTTTACAGATGTTTTTAAATGCTTTAGACAAAAAATGATTTTTTGTGGTACAATAGACTAAATTGTTTTTGGAGGGATAAAATGATTAATGAAAAAAGCTTCCTACTTGGTAATACAGGTAGTGCAATAAGAGAATTATTTGAATATGGTAAAAAAAGAAAGGAAATCGTTGGAGAAGAAAATGTATTTGATTACTCTATTGGTAATCCATCCATTCCATCTCCAGCTATAGTTAATGAAACATTAATAAAGCTATTAAAGGAAAAGGAGGCAACCTCCTTACATGGCTATACCTCTGGTGTAGGTGATTTAAATGTGAGAAGAGCTATTGCAGATTACATCAATAAAACCTATGGTGTATCGGAAAAGCCTGAGCTTATTTATATGACCTGTGGTGCTGCAGCTTCCTTAACCATTACCATGAATGCTATATTAAATGAAGGAGAAGAAATTATAGCACTCGCTCCATTCTTCCCTGAATATAGAGTATTCTGTGAAAAGGCTGGTGGAGTACTTAAGGTAGTACCTTGTAATACAAAGGATTTCCAAATTGATTTTGAAGCACTTGAAAATGCAATATCCAAAAAAACTAAGGGAATCATTATCAATTCACCAAATAATCCTACAGGTGTTGTATTTAAAGAGGATACGATTGTAAGATTAGCGAATTTATTAAATAAGAAGCAAGAGGAATTCAAGCATGAAATTTTTATAATTTCTGATGAGCCTTATAGAGAATTAGTATATGATAAGGACACTGTTGTGCCTTATGTAACGAAATATTATAATAATACAATTGTATGCTATTCCTTCTCAAAATCGATTTCTTTGCCTGGTGAAAGAATTGGTTATATTTTAGTTGGAGAAAAGTGTTTTGATGCTATTACCGTTTATAAGGCTATCGCTGGAGCTGGTAGAAGCTTAGGCTTTGTATGTGCACCTGCATTATTCCAATATATGATTCCATCTATTTTAGGATATACATCCGATTTAAGTGTATATAAGAAGAATAGAGATGTATTATATAAGGCATTAACGGAATATGGCTATGAAATTGCCTTCCCGGATGGCGCATTCTATTTGTGGGTTAAGGCACTAGAGGAGGATGCAAATCAATTTGCAGAGCATGCAAAGAAATTTGAATTATTGTTAGTTCCATCCGATTCCTTTGGAATGAAGGGCTATGTAAGAATTGCATATTGCCAGGATCCAAAAATGATTGAAAGGTCTCTTCCTGCATTTAAAAAGCTAATACTAGATTATAAAGGATAATATATGGAAATAAGAAGTATAAATTCTATTACAGAATTTGCGTTCTTTAGAATTAAAAGAAGCTTATTTCATTTTATCCTAACTATTATAGGCTTAGCACTTTTATATTTTTTCATTTTAGAATCTATATATCACTTAGAGTGGATAAGAAATGGATTGCTTGAAATTGAAAATAAGAATTTTGCAAGTGCATTCTTTTATACGTTTATTGTGGTATGTATAGCAACATCCTTAGGCTTAGTATCCTTAGATATATATCTTATAGTTATAATGATTAAGGAATATAAGAAAATAAAGTATTATAAAGCGCCTAGATTTTCTATTATTGAAAAAAGAGAATTGGAATATGATTATAAGCTTTGGCAAACAGCACCAAAGAATACCTTTCATTCGCAAGCTATAAAAATGAAAATCGATAATGAAGAGAGGATTTTTAAAAGTCCCATCATTTTTACAAACAGTAAAAGAATAGGATTTTTTAAGGTGCCAAAAATATTACAAAGCCATTCCTATGTAAGAGGAAAATGTGAAATAGGATATGATGCAATAAAGGATGAGGCAATCATTCTTTCTACACTAGAATAACCGAGTTATAAAAAATCGTACTTTGTTGGTACGATTTTTATTGACAACTTGATTTTTGTGTACGATAATAATGTTGTAAATGAATAAACCTTTATCAATAAGGGAGTAAAAAGCCAGATTTATCTGGGATGTTGACTCGTCAGAACGATAAGAATTTATCCGGGCACATTGAAATTTTGAGACTTATGATGCAAGCTGTGTCATAGGTCTTTTTTTTGAGAATATGACATGGGAGAGGGATTCATTTTACAAAAATAATTGCATTTAAGGAGGGGTATAATTTATGAATGCATTAATGTTTTTAATGGATACAGGAGCTGTTGTAGGCCTTGTAATCGGATTATCCGTTTTAGTGATTTTATTAATCGTATTTTTTGCATGCGGCTATGTTAAGGCTGCACCTGACACCGCAATCATCATTTCTGGTGCTGGAAAGAAGAAAATCTTAATTGGTAAGGCTGGATATCGTTTACCTTTCTTTCAAAGATTAGATAGACTTTCCTTAAGAGTTTTCCAGGTTGATATTAAGACTGATGAGGCTATTCCTACATCTAACTTCATTAATATCCGTGTTGATGGTGTTGCAAACCTTAAGATTTCATCTGATCCAGCATTATTAGCTAGAGCAGCAGAATCTATCTTAAACATGAAGGAATCTGAATTAATTAAGCAGGTTCAGCAGGTTTTACAGGGTAACATGCGTGAAATCATTGGTACAGTTGATATCAAGAAGCTAGTACAGGATCGTCAGGGTGTTGCAACTTCTGTTAAGGAAAATGTTGTTCCTGATATGGCTAAGATGGGTATTGAGGTTGTTAACTTCAACATTCAATCCTTCTCTGATGACAATCATGTAATTGAGAATTTAGGTATCGATAATATTTCTCAGATTTCTAAGGATGCAGCTATTGCTAAGGCAAACGCTGAAAGAGATGTTACTATCGCTAAGTCTTTAGCTGAAGAAGCAGCTAACCGTTCTCGTGTTGAAGCTAATCAAAAGATTATTCAGCAGAATACAGAATTAAGCTTAAAGCAGTCTGAATTAAAGCAAAAGACAGATACTGCAAAGGCTACTGCAGATGCTGCATATGCAATTGAGGAGCAAAAGAGACAGCAGGAAATCAATATCGCTAAGATCAATGCGGATATCGCAAAGAGAGAGCGTGAGGTTGAATTAGGACAAAAGGAAGTAGAATTACAGGAAAGAAAGCTACAGGCTACAATCAACAAGCAGGCAGATGCTGAAAAGTATGCTAAGGAGCAGGCTGCACAGGCTGACCTATTCGCACGTCAGAAGGCTGCAGAAGCTAAGAAGTATGAGCTTGAGCAGGAAGCTGAAATGCAGAAGATTAGAGCTGATGCTGAAAAGGTTGCAAGAGAGAAGTCTGCAGAAGCATTAAAGTATGAAGCAGAAGCTAAGAAGCAAGCTGCATTAGATGAGGCTGCAGGTATTGAGGCTAAGGGTAAGGCTGAGGCTGATGCAATCTTAGCTAAGGCAGAGGCTATGAAGCAGTATGGTGAGGCTGCAACATTACAGTTAATCCTAGATTCTAATGTATTACCAGAAATTGTTAAGGCATACAGTGAGCCAATGGCAGCTGCAATGAGCCAGATTGATTCTATTACAATGTACGGTGAAGGCAATACTGCTAAATTAAATGAGGAAATTACTCGTAATGGTACTCAGATTTTCGCAGGTCTTGAAAAGGCTACAGGCTTAGATATTAAGTCTTTACTTGCTGGTTATTTAGGTGGAAAGCTAATCAATAAGGCACAAGCACCAGCACAAGAGGTAAAGGCTCCAAAAGAAGATAAAGAAGTTAAGACTAAGTAATAGAAATTAGAATTATTATAATAAGCGAGGTTGTAAACATAGTTTACAGCCTCTTTTTTAATGATGAAATATATGCTAAAATAAATATCTAAGGAGGAAATAATTATGAGAATTAAAAACATGTTATTAACAGTTTTATCCATATTCTTTTTGATTGTGATTTCTTCCTGTGGAGATAGTGATATAGAGCTTGCTCATTTAGATTATAAAGAAATTGAAATTGAAAAGCCTAATTTTGATGTTCCTAAAAGAAATACCAAGGATGAGGTTACTTATTCTGATTTGTTTAATTTAGGAAATCAAATAACGGTTTCTATTGAAATGGAGGATTCTGAATTAAATAAGCTTCAAAAGGATTATGAATCCTACAAAGAAACCTATTATAAGCCTGAGATTTATCGTCATTGTAAAAAGGTAACCATTACCTTAAAAAATTATGATCACACATTTACATGGGAGTTTTTGGATGTCGGTATTCGTCAAAAGGGAAATACCTCAAGAGCTCCAATTTTATCGGATGGTAAAATTGTCTGCTTAAATCATTTTAAATTATCTTTTGATGAGACCTTTGATGGTGCTGAATATGGGGATGAAAGAGTCGATTGGAGTGGAAAAACTAGAGAATATAATGAAAGAATAAATCGAGAGTTTTTAGGCTTATCAGGTATTGATTTAAGATGGAATAAAAATTATGATTCTACCCATTTAAGAGAGATTTACGCAAGCTATATGTATCAAGCTTCAGGTCTTATCAGCCAATATATGGGATTATCTATATTTAATATTAAGCAAATTGATCAAAATATAGATTATAAAATGGGCGTATATTATATTTATGAGCCTGCGACTAAGTCTATGATTAAAAGACATCTAACCGATAAGAATATCTATAATTTTGGTACATGGGATGAGGAAAAGAATGGAAGCTTTGGCGTTCCTAATTCGAAATATGGTGATCTATATAAATGTATGTGGAGTGCCGATTTATCCTATGATAAAATGATTGGAGAAAGAATTGGTGTAGAAGCCAAAGATCACTTTGTTTATTATGATAGAAAAACGAATAAGGATGCTATCTATGATGACATTCTATTAAGAAAATGTGGTGTCGCTGTAAGCGAGGGAAATTATAAGGATATATCCAAATATTTGGATGTGGAATATTTTGCTAAAACAGAGGCGGTAAGTTGGCTTTTAGGTAACCCAGATGATTTAAGAAATAATATGAATAATACTATGGTATATGCTAGAAGAACGGATGGTAAGGTCATCACTATTCCTATTGATAATGATAGAGTTTTAGGTATAACAAAGGATTGGAATCCAGATTCTTACGCTCTATCTACAAGAGGTATATTCAATCCATTAAGAGCGGGAAATTATGAAAATGAGGTTTCCTTAGTTTATCAAAAGACAATTCTTGCTGAAAAGAATAATCATTCTAAGGAGATGTATTTAAATCATATTAAGGCATTGTCTATAAGTGATTGGGTATTAAGTGCTACCTTTGAGAAGTATTATCTTATGGCAAAAAAGAATTATAATGCATATATCGACTGTGCATTTCCATATCTTTCTGTTGGTTTTTCTTTAACAGATGATAATAATCAATATAGTTTTAAAGAATATATAAATAGAAAGCTTTCCTTGGTTGATCTTGATCTTGAATTAGAAGATATTACAAAAGAAGAGGAAACGAAAGATTTACCTACTAATTTAGGTATGGAAGGATATTATGGAAGTCTATATATTGCAGGGGATATGAATAACTGGAAGGGTAAGTATTATAAAATGACATATGAGGGTAATGGTGTTTATACGATTACCTTTGAGCCAAGGCTTTACAGGAGTAAAATGTACCTAAAGATTTATGATGGAGATTCATGGTATATCAACTGGTCCATTCAAAATAATAACCTCATTATGTATGATACAGATGCGTTTACCCTAGAAAACGTATATTACACCGCAAAGGTTACTATTG
>JAFPIE010000192.1 GCA_017388605.1 Acholeplasmatales bacterium
CAAAAGGAAAAGATTAAAACTACTTTATCCAAATATCCTTTCCCTATATTAAGTGAGGATGAATATTTAGATTTATATTATTCCTATTATTTAAACATTGATGAATTTTCAAAGATCTTCCAGCTAGATAAATCCGTATTTCGCTATTTAGAATTAAAGGCAAAAAAGCCAAAGGGCACAAGAAATATTTTAGAGATGCTAGAGGATGAAAGAGTCAGTGCTGATGTTCGAGTAAATATTCAAAATACATTAGGAAAATACGCAAAAATCCATGGTATTAGTGTGTTAAAGACTCCATCAGATGTATTAGATATTTATGCAAGATTTGATTTAAAGGATACCTTATCTGAAAAGGATATTTATCTAGATTTCAAGAAATATTGGTTTAATTTATTCCATGAGGAATTAAGCATTAATGAAAAGCAATTCGTGCAAATATTAGATAATTCTAAACAAATCTTAGAGGGTAAAAATGGCTTTAGATATTACAATTCCTTAGTCATTGATTCAGGATTCTATCATTCCCTATCTCTAAGCCAATATGTTGATATTGAGGCTTCGGCAAAGATTATTTTTGATGCCCATTTAGATTTGATGCATGCTTATGATATCAAGGATGAATATGAGCTTTATTTCTTACTAAAGAAAACCGCTAGAAGCAATACAATAGAATTCATTAGAAAGCCAATTATCGTCTTTGGCGCAGGAAATAGAAACAATCAAATTAAATCTATTTTATTTGAGCTATCTCCTATTTCTATGGCTGATTTTACAAAGGCTTATTCTAAGGTATTTGGTGTAAATGAGAAATCCTTCTCCAATTACGCAGCTAAGCAATTTAGTCCATATTATCAAAACGCAACATTTACTGTACAAACACCTAAGCTTAGAGAAGAAATATTAAATATGTATAAGGAATTATTGACCGATGATTTCTATTTCATATCGGATATTGGCCCTCTAGCAAATAAAAATGGTATTCCATTCCAGGAATATTATATTAATAAAACAACACTAAAAAGCTTAGGCTATGAGGATGGTATAAGATGTATCTATAAGGATAAATATGTATCCTTAAATGATTATGTGGAAACTCTATTTAAGGATGAATTATATCTAAAGAGAATGGATCCAAAGCTTATATCCTTACCAGAATTCCAGGAGGCTTTAAGAAAGAGAATATATTCTTATGAATATATTGAGGTTGAGCCTTGCCATTATGTATCTATAGAAAAGCTTGCCAATGATGGCATTACCTTAGAATTAATTAATGATTTTGTTGAGCTAGTTAAGAATTCCGTATACGAGGATGAAATATTTACGATTACATCCTTAAGAAATAAGGGCTTTAGCCATCCAATATTAGAAAAGAATTATTCCGATTATTTCTATTCTAGCTTATTTATTCCATCTAAGGATATTATCTATCAAAGATGCTATAGCACAGATTCTGTAATATTAAAGATTCGTGTTCAAAAGGAGGAAATGGGTATTTCATCCTTAATTGAACAAATTGTTGAATCGAAGTATTATATGTATTTGCCAGACATTGTAAGAGATTTACAAATGATTTATGGAATTAGCTTAAGTGAAACACAAACAAAGCTTTATATATCCTTAACAGATATTTATTGTAATCCAGATACAATGCTATATTATTTGAATTACGAAACCTATAAGCGTATGAGATAAACCAGCGATTGCTGGTTTATTTTTTCTACAATTTCACATTTATTTTTTTAAGCTTTAAGTATATACTTAAAATAAAAGGAGAAGATGTATGAAGGTATTAAAGGATAAGGATACATTATTTGTTTTTGTATCACATATAGTATCAGCTATATTAATGATTGTAGGAAGTATCCTACTTGTTTTGAAGGGGCAAACCCTAGAGGTAATGATTATTGTACTTGGCTTTTTCGTTTTCGTATTAGCCGTACTCATTTTATTAAAGAAGCTAGAAATCTTAAAATATTTTATGCCAATTCTATATTTCTTAATTGGTGTAGTATATTTCATAGGCTTTATCTTAGATATCATTAATGGATATCTTAATATTGGTAGTGCAGCAGAGATTATTGCAGGAATATTATTTATATTCTATGGATACGCTTCTATAAATAAATTATCCTCTAATAAGAGGATTCCATATTTAAGAGCTATAGAGGTATTTAGCTGCTTCATCATGGCTGCATGTGTATTTTTCGTTTTATTCTCTGATGCAAGCTTTGGCTATTTATTTTCGAAAATAAACGGTAAGGTGTCCTTGCAAAAGGTAGATTTGATTTTGATTTTTGTTGGTTATACAATACTTTCTATATCGAATTCTACCTATGGATATGACGAATAATTTACGAAAACAAAATAAAATCCACCCTAAAGGGTGGTTTTTCTTTTGTCTTCTTGATATAATATCATATAGGTATGGGGTGTAAGTATGACGAGAAAAGAATTGGAAGACCGCTTAGCTGCGGTCACAAACCAGCTATTAGATTTAGGAAAAAGAAATAGATTACTAAATTATATAGATAAGGGTTTAAAAACATTAGCCATTTTAAATAAGAATGTTGAAGAGGTATTCCGTGGAGTAAAGCAGTATAGAGACTTTACCTTCTTCCCAACGGATGAGGCATTACTTGAGGTACAAAATAATCCTGAGCAGGAGGTAATTGGCCCTAAGGATGACCTACTCGATTTAGAGGATGATATCGTCTATGAGGCTGTAAGAAGAATGCAGGAGAAGAAGGATGAGCTTATATGCTATAAGAAGCAGCATGGGCTTTTGAAGGCTTTAAAGGCATTGAAGAAGGAATTTACATTCTCTATTGTTGAAAAGGGAATGAACTCACTATACCTTTCTGTATGCTTCTTGCATTATAAGGAAGAGGATATAGAATATAAGGCTCCCCTACTTTTAATACCTGTTGAAATTAATAATGATTCAGGATCCTTCATAATTCGTCAATATGAGGATGAAATTATTTTAAATCCAACCCTAAGATATTATTTTACATCTGTATTTAACACAGATTTAGTCCCATACAATAATGAAGCATTAAGTACATATCTTGAGAAGGCAAGAGCTGCTTTACCAGAGGGTGTAGAGCTTGAGGAGGGTTTATCCTTAGGTATTTATTCCTTCTATAAAATGAATATGTATAATGACTTAATTTATAATAGAGATTTCGTTTTGGAGAATGCGAATATTCGTGCATTATTAGGTGAGGAGCATGGATCTTGGGATGCGAATTTCAATGAGCCACTATATCCTGTTGTAAACTGTGATTCCTCACAGCTTAAGGCAATACAGTATGCTGCAAATGGTAAATCCTTCTGTTTACAGGGCCCCCCTGGGTCTGGTAAGAGCCAAACCATTACGAATATGATTTCCTCTATGCTTGGTGTAGGAAAAAAGATCCTATTCGTATCAGAAAAGATTGCTGCATTAAATGTCGTATATGAAAATTTAAGAAGAGTAAGATTATCTGAATTCGCACTAGAATTACATTCGAATAAGGCAAATAAAAAGGAATTCATTGAAAATATGTATCGTACGGCAACCTTGCCTAGATATGATATTGAGCTTAAGACAAGATTCTTAGGTACAAAATATGAATATTTTAGAAATAATTTACATAATTACGAAAGTAATTTACATGAGGTTATTCCATCCTTAGGTGTTTCCCTATTTGATTTGTATTCCATTTATTTAGATACGAAAAGTGAGCCAGTACCTTATGAATTAAAATTCATGGATACCTATAATTTAATGGATATGGATCGTATTTCTAAATCCTTAAGGGATTATGCAGGATATGCAAAAATCATTGGCTTTAGTGATTATAGAGAATCTCCATTATATGGCTTAAATCAGATTTCTGAGGAATATATTAAGATGGGTCTTAGGGCAGATATTGAGGCTTCCTTAGATTTACTTAAGAAAATTGAAGGTATAAGATTACCACTTAAGGGTGTTGGTCTTAATGCATCGAATATTATTGATGCAATGAAGGCTATCGAAATTGCGGATAAAATTGTTCAAATTAAGCAATATAGACCTCTATATATGTTTAAGAAGAATCGTGTCATTATCAATGATATGATTAAGAAATATATGTCCTATTCTAAAGAGATTAAGACGGATATTTTAAATGTTTACAAAGAGGATATTTTAGCCTTAGAATTACCTAAGATTCGCGCGGATTATGCAAGAATGATGAAGGAGACTAAGGGTATCTTTAAATCGCAAACTAAGGAATTTAAGGAGCTAGATTTAAAGGTTCAATCCTATAGAGTAGCAAAGGCTAAGCCTGAGGTAGTTGTTGAGGAATTAAACGATTTAGCTAAGCTTAAGGCCTATAAGGCCCAAGCAGAAAATGCTGCAGCAAGCATTACTAAGGCCTTAGGTAGTGATGCACTTCAAAACCTAAGACAAATTCTATTAGATATTAAGGCTGTTGATTCCTTACCAGATATGTCAATTTCTACACAAGCATTTACTATGCTTAAAAATGCTTGGGAGGCAAATGATTTAGATTTAGAAGAGCAGCAAGCTGAATATAAGAATTTATTAAATCTATCCCGTATTTTTAAGATTAAGCAATTCAATATTACAAGCTGTACAATTAAAGAAGCCTACGATAGAGTTGATGAGGTTAATAAGGAAAGAAATCATATTTCAAATTATAGAAGAACCCTAGAGATTATTGATGAGCTAAAGGATAAGAATGCAGAGGAATTCTTGTATTATTATCTAGATAATCAATTTAATCTAGATGAAATCTCTCAAAGATTTAAGAAGACCTTCCTAAAGAATAAGATTGATTCTGTTCATCATAGTGGGGATTTCTTACAATATTTTGAAAATGATTCTATTGATGATATCATCGATGGCTTTAGAGATTTAGATGAAAAGACATTGACGATTAATAGAGATATCATCATAGCGAAAAACAGTCAAAAAAGACAAAATGGTATGGCGGTTGAGGGCTCTATGTTTAAGATACTTGAGCGTGAGCATGAAAAGAAGACAAGACAAAAGCCAATCAGGCAATTGCTTGAGCAAATCTTTGAGCTAGCCCTTGAAATTAAGCCAGTATTCCTAATGTCTCCACTTTCTGTATCTACCTATTTAGCGAATATGCCAAATATGTTTGATTGCGTCATCTTTGATGAGGCATCTCAAATCTTTGCCTGTGATGCCTTAGGCTCTATTTATAGAGGTAAGCAATGTATCATCATAGGTGATGATAAGCAAATGCCACCATCGAATTTCTTTATGGCACAGCTAGATGATAATTCTGGTACAGATGAGGAATTAGAATATGACCTAGAATCTATTTTGGATAAGGCTATGGCAACCTTCGAAACCATTGCCCTAAAGTGGCATTATAGAAGTAGAAGTGAGGAATTAATTACCTTCTCGAATAATGCATTCTATTCCGATAAGCTAATTACTGTTCCGACTCCAAGAATTCACTCTACTGGCTTTGGTGTTGATTTTTATTATGATCCTGAGGGTAGATATAATACCCAAACGAGAACGAATATTTTTGAGGCAGCAAAGGTTGCAAAGATGGTTATTGAGCATTATAAGAATAGTGATAAATCCTTAGGTGTCGTTGCCTTCTCCTCAAGCCAGGCAGATGAAATTCAGCGTGAGCTTGATAAGCTAATTAAGGATGATCCATCCTTGAAGAAATATTTCCAAGAGGATATTGATGAGCCATTCTTTATTAAGAATCTAGAAACCGTACAGGGTGATGAAAGAGATAGAATTATCTTCTCAATATGCTATGCATATAATGAGGATGGTAAATTCATGCAAAGATTTGGTCCATTAAATGTTAAGGGTGGAGAAAGAAGATTAAATGTTGCGGTAACTAGAGCGAAGTATAATGTATCTATTGTATCCTCTATCAGGTATACAGATATTAAAACAAATAC
>JAFPIE010000193.1 GCA_017388605.1 Acholeplasmatales bacterium
CATATTTTTCACCACGGTCATAGAACATTTCTGTATCAGGACCACATGGACCCTCACCGATTTCCCAGAAATTTCCATCAAGTGGAATTAAATGGTCTTCCTTAATACCATGGCTCATCCACTCACGCTTAGCGTCTAAATCCTTAGTGTAATATGTGATATATAATTTATTTTGGTCAAAGCCAAACCACTTCTCACTGAATAATAATTCTGAGGCAAAGGCAATAGCCTCACTCTTAAAATAATCTCCAATAGAGAAGTTACCAAGCATTTCAAAGAAGGTATGGTGTCTTGCAGTCTTACCTACATTTTCAATATCGTTTGTACGAATACACTTCTGTGCATTTGTAATTCTTGGATTTTCTGGAACCATTGTACCATCAAAATATTTCTTTAATGGTGTTACACCCGCATTGGTCCATAGTAATGTTGGATCATTGTGTGGGACTAGGGATGCAGATGGCTCTACACTGTGTCCTTTTGATTTAAAGAAATCTAGCCACATTTGGCGAATTTCACTTGAAGTCATATATTTCATAGACTCTTACCTCCATTAAGCACCCTATAGGCGCTTTACAACATTTTGATTATATCAAAAAAGGATTTCAATAGCAATAACAAAACCGAAAGTAAAACATAGTTTTAAGCTTATAGCGGCATATTCGAAAAAACATTTCTCAAAATAAGATTATTCCTTTTCATAAAATGCTGTGATACAATCCATTTGAATAGCAAAAAATGAATTCAATAATTAAGGAGAATCTATGACATTTTATGCTTTTTCAAAAATAATAAAACAAAAAAGAATTGAATTTGGGTATAAGCAAAAGGAAATGGCGAATAAAATACCAACCCAAATTGTAAGATATAACCGCATTGAAAATGGTTCTTTAGAACCATCCTTCATTGAGCTTCAAGCCATTTGTAGAATTTTAAAGCTTGATTTAACAGAAATTTTAGAATTAAAAAAGCCTATCAAAGATACAATCGTAATCTTCGATTAGGCTTATTTTTCCATGAAGGAATAAGGAGTTATTCCCTCCATATCATATTCACCAAAGGTATCAAATGGGATATCCTTATCAAATATTTTATTATCTAATTCATTAGAGATTTTTTTTGATAATCTTGGTGTTAAATAGGTTTGTCTTAAATAATCCTCTGCATGAATGGCTTGCTCTAGGGATTGCGTTTTACCAAGAAGAATTAATTTCTTCTTTGCTCTAGTCATACCTGTATAAATAATCTTCTTTTTAAGCATTATTTGATAGGATGGTAATATTGGCATAATAACATTTTCAAATTCAGAGCCCTGAGATTTATGTATGGACATACAATAGGCTAAGGTTAAATTCTCTATATCCGATGCCATATAGGTTATGATTCTTCCATCAAAATCGATTAGCATTGCATCCTTTTCATCTACCTTAATCACATCTAAAATTTTACCAATATCTCCATTCATTATTTCATGAACAGAATCATTTTTAAGCTGTAAAACCTTATCATTTTTCTTGAAAATCTTAAAATCTCTTTTTAAGATTTTTTCTTTTTCTTTATTATATTCTTCTTGAATAAAGCTATTGATTGCATCAATTCCAGCATTTCCTGCATACATTGGGGCAAGGATTTGAATTCCTGATTGTAAATCTCCACCATTTGCTAAATAGCCATCTAAAAGCTTCTTAAGCATAGGAATTGTCGAAGAAACATCACTATTATAAAAGAATACCTCTTTTTTATTATTGAATATCTTATAATCAATTCTTTCTGATAAAACCATATGGGATAAGGAAATAATATCCGAATCCTTTGCCTGACGCATAATTTGATTTAGCTTTGTTGTAATAAAAACATCCGATTGCATTAAATCATATAAAACATTACCAGGACCTACAGATGGTAATTGGTCCTTATCTCCAACTAAAATGATTTGGCATTTATCCTGTAATGCTGTAAATAGACTCATAGTAATCGATATATCCATCATAGATGCCTCATCGACAATCAGTAGGGAATATGCCATTTTGGAATCCTCATTATAGCTAAAATCACCATCAAAATTGTACCCAAGTGCCTTATGGATGGTAGAGGCCTTGTATTTTGTTGCCTCAGCCATTCTTTTGGCAGCTCTACCGGTTGGGGCTACCATACACACCTTATAGCCAAATTCATCAGAGGCAACAGGTAAATCATTTAATTTAGCATATACATTTAATATACCATTTAAAATGGTAGATTTACCTGTACCAGGTCCACCAGTAATAATAGATAATTTATTTAAAATGGAGGTGAATATAGCCTCCTTTTGCATAGGAGTATATTGGATATGTAGTAATTCCTCTACATATTTTATTGCATCCCTTACCTTTTCCTCTGGGTATTTTTTTAATTTTCCACCTGCAAGCCTTAAAATAGCTTCTGCTGTTTTTACCTCACATTTATGTAGGTAAGCATCAAAATATTTATTATCCTCTAATATTATTTTTTTATTTTGAACTAAGTCATCTAAAATAGGCTTTAAATCATTACTGTTGATTTCATTATCTAATAATCTTATAACAGAATTAATCAATTGCTCTTCTGTTAAAAAGGTAAAGCCCTGCTGGTAGCATACCTGGTTTAGGGTATAAAAAATTGCTGCAGATAATCTTTTAGGATCATCCCTTTTCATGCCTAAATTTAATGCGAGGCTATCGCACTTTTTAAAGCCAAAGCCCTCAACCTCAGTTATTAAGCAATAAGGATTCTCTTCTACTTTATTTGCTGCAGAAACCGAATAGGTATTATATAATCTTTCCACCATTTTTGCAGTTAATCCAAAGCCAAAAAGGCGGATAAATACCTGCTCTGTTGCATAATTATCCTTTAATGTTTGATATAATACCTCTATTTTAGGCTTAGTCATTCCATAAACCTTTTTTAATACTTCCTTATCCTCTAGGATTTTATCGATACAATCTAGCCCTAATTCATCAACGATATTTGATGCAAGCTTAGGTCCAATACCATAAAACTTATCACTAGATAAATAATGAATTAGGCCTTCTTTAGAAAAAGAATTACTCTTTGAATAGGATTCAACAAAAAACTGCTCCCCATATTTAGGGTGCTTTTTCATTTTGCCTACAAATTCATAGGATAGTCCATCCTCTAAATGAGGAAAAGAACCAACAATAATCAAAGTAGTATCATCCTCTTGTACAAGCTCACAAACCTTATATAGGGAATCTTGGCTTTCATATATGTAATTTGAAATATAACCAGATACTACTTTTCTTTCTTCCATTAATATTTTCTTCTTTCCTCATTCATATATACTTCATCAATGATAGCTCCACCTAAGCAGACCTCACCATCATATAAAACAACAGCCTGTCCTGGAGTAACGGCTCTAACATTATCATAATATACTTCTATTTTATTTCCAGGAAGCTTTTTTATTGTAACCTTATTGTCACTTTGACGATATCTGAATTTAGCACCATATTCCTTTCCATCCTCTGGAATATCACAAATCCAATTACAGCCTGATGCAATACAGCGGTTCGATAATAAATATTCACTATCGTGACCCTGACCAACTAAAAGCTGGTTCTTCTCTAAATCCTTACCACAAACAAACCATGCTGCATTATCAAAATCATGATTACCGCCTATACCAAGACCCTTTCTTTGACCAATAGTATAATACATTAATCCATCATGAGTGCCTACTACCTTACCATCTAATGTAACCATATCTCCAGGCTGACTAGGTAAATAATTCTTTAAGAATTGATGGAAATTTCTTTCTCCAATGAAGCAAATACCTGTAGAATCCTTTTTATCTGCAGTATATAGATTTGCCTCCTTCGCAATAGCTCTAACCTCTTTTTTCGTTAAATCTCCAACTGGAAATATCGCATGTCTTAATTGCTCTTGAGAGATTTGGCATAAGAAATAGCTTTGATCCTTATTAGAATCTACACCTCTTAATAGATAGCTCTTATCCTTCTCATGTCTTACTCTTGCATAATGTCCCATCGCAATGTAATCTGCACCTAGGGTAGAGGCATGCTTTAGGAACGCATTAAATTTAATATATTTATTGCACATGATATCTGGGTTTGGTGTTCTACCAGATTTATATTCATTTAAAAAATAGGTAAATACAGTATCCCAATATTCCTCAATGAAATCGATGCGGTTAAGCTTAACCCCTAATTGGTCTGCAACCTTTTTTGCATCCTGATAGTCCTTTTCCTGTGGACATACATCATCATTGATATCTGGATTACCTAATACATCATTATTTGTTGCTGAATCCCAGTTTCTCATAAACATAGCTTCAACATCATATCCTTGATCCTTTAAAAGCTTTAAAGCTACAGAGGAATCTACTCCTCCAGAAAGGCCTAAAATTACCTTCATAATTCAACATCTCTTCTTTCGTATCTCATTATAGCATAAGGCTTTTCCATTATCTATGAAAACTTTTTGAAAAATTTTGAAAAATATCTTTACTTTTTCATGAAAATGATTTACAATAATATTCCTTCAGAGGTGATACCCCTGAAGTATCACTTCTGATTTATATAAATTTGGAGGTGAACATATAATGTTAAAACTATTGAAGGCAGCAGCTATTTGCTTCGCAGGTTGGTTTTGTTTACCATCTGAACAGCAGTTATAATAACTAAGTCCAATCTTTGCTAGATCTAGAAGACTATAAACTCTTATTTATCTGCCGGGTCCAATTCTTTTCAGTATCTAAATGACCTTAAAAACTTTTATTTATACTGACGCATATCCATAAAAGTTTTATGTGGTGCAACTCCACAAATGGATGCCAAAAAACTTGCCAAAATATTTTTTCAAAAAAGACAAAAAAGTTGTTGACATAGAAAAATATTTTGGTATAATTGTTACTGCAGTTGCAAAAAGCAACAAAAACATATGGACTGTTAGCTCAGTTGGTAGAGCAACTGACTCTTAATCAGTGGGTCTAGGGTTCGAGTCCCTAACAGTCCACCAGTTCTTTTAAAAGAATGGTTCAACAAAACCATTTTTTTTATTTTTATAACTCTCCTTTTAGATATAGAAAA
>JAFPIE010000194.1 GCA_017388605.1 Acholeplasmatales bacterium
ATGGAAAAACATATCAGGCGAATGCCCCATCAAGAGAAATATTTACAGCTCCAAGTAAATATAGTGGTAATGGGAAAATTGTTTGTACCAAGCCTTTATGCTACCATGGAAAAATATATAAGGATATGGAATTAGAGCTTTTAAATGGAAAGGTTATAAATTCGAAAAATCTAGATGAAATCCTATCCTTAGATGAATCCTTATTCTATATAGGAGAAGTAGCACTTGCCCCTTACCAAGATGGGTATTTTCTATCTACCATTATTGATGAAAATATAGGATGCCATATCGCACTTGGAAATAGTTATCCTTATGGTATAGAGGAATTAGATAAGATCAATAAATCCAAATATCATATTGATTTAGTTTTTGGCTCCTTAAGCCTAAAGGTCTATGCTAAAATTAAAAATCAAGAGGATGAGATATTAATCTTTAAGGATGGAGTAATATGTATACCGTAGACATACATAAATATAAGGAGAATAGGGATAGTGCAATAGAGGAGCTAAAGATTGCCATATCCTTTGGAAAAAGAGAAAAAGATCATTGTGTTAAGGTGATTGTAGGGTATGGTTCAAGCGGTGGAACACATATTATTAAAACCAAGGTTTTGGCTTACCTAGAGGGAAAAAAGGGGCATGGAATAAGAGATTATATCTTATCTACAGATCTTCATGATTATACACCTAAGTTTTTTACTTTTAAGTATTCCCACTTAATACCAGATAGTGAAAAACGCATTGGAAATAGTGGTGTAATCTACATAATTGTATGAAAATTATGTACAAAAAAACAAAAAACGTTTTCAAAAAAACGAATATAATTTTTAGTATTTTTGTTATAATCAATTTTATAAAATTTAATTTCATAAAATAACGTTTTCTTAAAATATAATTTATGAAAAATAATATTTTCACAAAATCTAGTTCGTTAAAACACTGAAATTGGTTTGACAAAGTATTTTAAAATGTTATAATAAAACCATAATTCAAATTTGACCGCTTATATATTTATAATATATAGGGTGTCGGAAAGGATGGACATAGTGGCTAGACACACATTATCTGTACTAGTTAACAATCACATGGGTGTATTATCTAGAGTATCTGGATTATTCTCAAGAAGAGGCTACAATATTGAAAGCCTATCCGTTGGAAAATCAGAAGATCCAAAGGTATCTAGAATGACGATTGTTGTTGAATGTGAGGATGACGTGTACATGCAAATCAAAAATCAGCTAGCAAAGCTTATGGATGTCATAAAGATAGCTGAATTTGAGGAGGAGCATTCTGTTAAAAGAGAGCTTGCCTTAATTAAGATTGATGCAGTAAATGGTACAAGAAGTCAAATCATGGAAATAGCAAATATATTTAGAGCACATATCATTGATGTTACCAATAGTACTATTATCCTAGAAATTACAGGTGATCAAAATAAGGTATCAGCTATTATTTCTATGCTTGATGAGTTCGGCATCAAAGAAGTAATCCGAACCGGAGTTTCAGCTATCGCCCGTGGAGATAGCGAATTAAAAAATTATTAAAAATGAAAGAGGGATTTTGAAAATGGCAGAAGCTAGAATTTTTTATGAAAAGGACTGTGACTTACATTATTTAGATGGTAAGACAGTTGCAATTATTGGATATGGTTCTCAAGGACATGCACACGCATTAAACCTTATGGAATCTGGTGTTAATGTTGTTGTAGGTCTATATGAAGGATCTAAGAGCTGGGCTAAGGCAGAGGCACAGGGCTGCAAGGTTATGGTTACAGCTGAGGCTGCAAAGATTGCAGATATCATCATGATTTTAATTAATGATGAAAAGCAGAAGGCTATGTATGAAAAGGATATTGCTCCAAACCTAAAGCCAGGTAAGATGCTAATGTTTGCTCATGGCTTCAATATTCATTTCGGTTTAATTAACCCACCTAAGGGTGTCGATGTAGCTATGATTGCTCCAAAGGCTCCAGGTCATACTGTACGTTCTGAGTTCCAGGCTGGTAAGGGTACTCCATGCTTAGTTGCAGTTGAAAGAAACGAAACTGGTAAGGCACTTGAGATTGCTTTAGCTTATGGTGCTGGTATTGGTGGTGCTCGTGCTGCAATTTTGGAAACTACATTCAAGACAGAAACTGAAACTGACCTATTCGGTGAGCAGGCAGTACTTTGCGGTGGTGTTTGTGCTTTAATGCAGGCTGGTTTTGAAACTCTAGTTGAAGCTGGTTATGACCCTCGTAATGCATATTTCGAATGTATTCATGAAATGAAGCTAATCGTTGATTTAATTTATCAGTCTGGCTTCGCAGGTATGAGATATTCTATTTCTAATACAGCTGAATATGGTGATTATATCACTGGTCCAAAGATTATTACTGAGGACACTAAGAAGGCTATGAAGAAGGTATTAGCTGATATCCAGGATGGTACATTTGCTAAGGACTTCTTACTAGATATGTCTACTGCATCTGGTCAGGTACATTTCAATGCATTAAGAGCTAAGGCTGCAGCTCATCAATCGGAAAAGGTTGGTGCTGAAATCCGTAAGTTCTATGCATGGAACGACGAAAAGAACAAGTTCATCAATAATTAATTTTAATTGAACATAGTTTTATGAAATTATGGAAGCGGCTTAGCTGCTTCCTAATTTTCACATATAAAAGGGGGTGAATTTCTTGCGTGCCAAGATATTCGATTCAACCTTAAGAGATGGAGCACAAGCCGAAGGTATTAGCTTTTTAGTCGGTGATAAGATTAAAATTGCTAAGGCGCTAGATGATTTAGGTGTTGATTTTATTGAAGCAGGTAATCCTGGTTCAAATCAAAAGGATATGGAATTTTTCCATGTAGCGAAAAGCTTAACCTTTAAGCATTCAAAGCTTGTTGCTTTTGGAAGTACTAGAAGATGTAATACTATAGCTCAAGATGATGCAAATTTAAATGCACTTCTTGAAGCGGGAACAGATTATGTTTGTATTTTTGGTAAATCCTGGGATTTCCATGTAACAGAGATTATTAATACATCACTTGAGGAAAATATATCTATGATAGAGGATACTATTTTATATCTTAGATCAAAGAATAAGCATGTTTTCTTCGATGCAGAGCATTTCTTTGATGGCTTTAAGGGAAATAAGGAATATGCACTGAAAACCTTAAAGGCTGCAGAGGATGCAGGTGCTGAATGTATTATTTTATGTGATACAAATGGTGGTACATTTCCAGATGAAATGGTTGAAATAATAAAGAAGTTAAAGAAAATATACATACCGAGCTTGGAATTCATGCTCATAATGATTCAGGTATGGCGGTATCCTTATCTGTACTTGCTGTATTAAATGGCGTAACACAGGTACAGGGTACATTCTTAGGCTATGGTGAAAGGTGCGGTAATGCAAATCTTTCTGCAATTATTGCAAACCTAGAGCTAAAGAGAAATATTTTATGTCTACCAGA
>JAFPIE010000015.1 GCA_017388605.1 Acholeplasmatales bacterium
AATTATAAATATTTAACTAAAAATGATGTGGTTAAATTTGTATGCGGGAGCACAAAGGATTTAGAAAAGGCTAGAGATATTATTTTAAAATACAAGCTAGATGAAATAACAAATCCATTCCTATCCCCTGTATTTGGAGAAATAAGCCTTGAGGGTATGGTTGATTTTATGAAGGAAAATAATCTTAACCACGTAAGGCTTCAGCTACAAATACACAAAATAATCTGGGATAAGGATAAAAGAGGTGTTTAATATGATAGATGAGAAAAGACTTGAGAAGGCTTTTAAGGAAATACTTATAGCCTTAGGTGATGACCCACAAAGAGAGGGGCTTAAGGATACACCAAAAAGAGCTGCTAGTATGTATAAGGAATTATTTGAAGGTATGAATTATACAAATGACGAGCTTGTTGATATGTTTAATAAAACATTTGATGAGGATTATCTTACAGATAGTAAGAATCTAGTTGTGGTAAAGGATATAGATATATTCTCACATTGTGAGCATCACTTAGCTCTAATGTATGATATGACAGTTGATATTGCCTATATCCCAAATGGAAGGGTAATAGGATTATCTAAGCTTGCGCGAATTGCAGATATGGTATCTAAAAGATTACAGCTACAGGAAAGAATAACATCAGATATTTTATATATAGTAGAAAAAATAACTGCATCAACTGATATAGCAGTAAGAGTAAGAGGAAAGCATTCATGTGTTACAGCACGTGGAATTAAAAAAAGAAGTGTTACAGAAACATTCTCAAATATAGGAAGTCTTTCTATGGAGGTGTTTAGATAATGAAATGTCTAGTACTTTCATCAGGTGGACTTGATTCTACTGTAGCACTTGCGCTTGCATGTGATAAATATGGAGCACAAAATGTTGTGGCTCTATCAGTTTTTTATGGTCAAAAGCACGATAAGGAAATAAAAGCCTCTAATGATGTAGCCCAATATTATGGTGTAGAGCATATATATCTTGATTTAACAAAAATATTTGAATATAGTGATTGCGCTCTTTTAAAGAAAAATAATACAGATATACCAGAGGAATCATATAATGAGCAGCTTAAAAAAACAAATGGGAAGCCAGTTTCTACATATGTACCATTTAGAAATGGTCTATTTCTATCAAGTGCTGCCTCAATAGCTATATCTAAGGGATGTGAAATAATATATTATGGAGCTCATAAGGATGATGCGGCAGGTAACGCATATCCAGACTGCTCAAAGGATTTCACAGAATCTATGGCTAAGGCTATTTATCTTGGAAGCGGAAATAGCCTAAAGGTTGAAGGACCATTTGTAAATATGACTAAGAAGGATATTGTAGCCTTAGGACATAAGCTAAATGTACCATTTAATCTAACATGGAGCTGCTATGAAGGGCATGATAAGGCCTGTGGTAGATGTGGTACATGTATAGATAGAAAAGAAGCATTTAGATTAAATGGATTAATTGATCCAATAGAATATGAGGTGTAATAGAATGAGAGAAAATGAAGGATTAAAAAGCCTTGGGAATAAGAATGTTAAATATTCATTTGATTATGATCCAAGCCTATTAGAAACATTTATTAATAAGCATCAGGAAAATGATTATTTTGTAAAATTTAACTGTCCTGAATTCACATCCTTATGTCCTATTACAGGACAGCCAGATTTCGCAACTATTTATATATCATATATACCAGATGTAAAAATGGTTGAATCAAAATCATTAAAGCTATATTTATTTAGCTTTAGAAATCATGGAGATTTCCATGAGGATTGTGTAAATATCATAATGAAGGATTTAATAAAGCTTATGGAACCAAGATATATAGAGGTATGGGGAAAGTTTTTACCAAGAGGTGGAATATCAATTGACCCATATTGTAACTATGGTAAGCCTGGTACAAAATTTGAACGTATGGCTGAGGAAAGATTATTCAATCATGATATGTATCCTGAAAAGGTAGATAATAGATAAAAAAATGGTTATCATATGATAACCATTTATTTTTTAATTACAATACTTGCAGATTCAGAACTAATACTATTAATTGTAATAGAATTATTAAATGAATTGCCTGAATTAAGGGTTGTACCTTCCTCAAAGAATTTTTGATATGCCTTTAATGAGAATGTTTGACCCTCTTTAAAAAGATCATCATTTGTAGC
>JAFPIE010000195.1 GCA_017388605.1 Acholeplasmatales bacterium
AATTAGAAATTTATTTAAAGAATAGATCAAATCATTTTGAAATACATCTTGAATTAAAGAACAAAACGGATTTATCTGATTTCGTTCAAATTATCAGAAAATTAGGTTTAATAATTGATGATATTGAAGCAAATCCTGCGTATGCAAATACTGGTTTATATGTATATACAATTTCATTATCCATTTATAGTAAAGAATTAAAAAAATATAAAACTCATGCTGAAATAATTGAAGCATTACAATCCATTGATTATATTAGTCATATAGAAGAAATTAGCATGTAAAAAAAACGCCTCTCTAAAATTTGAGGTTGTTTGTAGGTTGGTAACAACCAATCGTTTTAAAGATTTTGAAAAAAAGGAAATCAATCTCGTCCAAAATATGGTTGGTAGATTTCCTTTTTTATATGTCAAATAAGTCAAATGAAGTGACATTTTAAGTGACATATAATACTATAATAACGAATTTGGCTTTAGATTTAGTTTTTATAGACTTTCACTTTATAACATAACAAGTGTAAAACTCAGGGAGAATACTTTTATTTCGAAAGAAATATGATATAATTCTTATGGAGGTTATATAAAAATGGACAAGAAGAAAAAAGAAAAATTATATGATTTAGAGGGAAATGTAATCAATTTATACCAGGTTGTTGAGCTTAAAAAGGAATACACTGAAGAAGCATTCCCAGCTTATGGATACTATGGTATTTTAGTTGTTACATTAGATGATGGAGATAAGATTTCTAATTTAAAGCTAAACATTGGACCAAAGGAATCATCCCTAGATGATGCTTATAGAAATGTTCAAGCTAAGATTGATGAAATCAGAAGATTACTAGAAAAACTAGCTTAAGAGAAAGACTGAAAAATCAGTCTTTTTTTAAGCATACGAATGTGCTATAATTCATTACAGACTAAAAGGAGGCTCTTATGAATATTACATTTGATGATGTTTCATTTAAATATATCGAAAGAAAAATATTAGATCATGCCTCCTTTTCAATTACAGATTTAGATAAGGTTGGTATTGTTGGTGTAAATGGTACAGGAAAAACAACAATGCTAAAGCTTATTATGAAAGAGGAAATGCCCAATTCAGGGTCTATTATCCTTTCTGGTGGAATGAGAATAAATTATTTGAAGCAGGATCCTATATTTGATGAAAATAAGGATTTATTATCCATTGTCATGGAAGAATCTACTAAGGAATATCCTGTTATAGAATATGAAGCCAAAAGCATTTTAACAAAGATGGGCTTTAGTGATTTAGGGGTTACAACCAAGCATTTTTCTGGTGGCCAAAGAAAAAGATTAGCCCTAGCTAAGGTATTAGTTACTCCATGTGATATTTTAATATTAGATGAGCCTACAAACCATTTAGATAATGAGCTTATTTTATGGCTAGAAAAATATTTAATCAAATGGAAAAAGGGCTTATTAATGGTAACCCATGATCGATATTTCCTACAAAGGGTTTGTAATAAAATGATGGAATTAGATTTTGGTAAAATCTATTTATATGATGCGAATTACGATTCCTTTTTAGCCTTAAAGGCAGAAAGATTAGAGGAAGAGGAAAAGGCATCGAAGCATCTAAAGCAAATCCTAAAATCCGAAAAGGAATGGATGGGAAGAGGAGTAGAGGCAAGAAGAACCAAGAATAAAGCTAGAATCGAACGCTTTAAGGCTTTAAGTGAAATTGAATTTAATGAACAAAAGTCTATGGAATTTTCAAGCATGGAAACAAGGCTTGGTAAAAAGCTTATTTCCATGAAGCATGCCTCTAAGGCCTTTGGTGATCATATATTATTCCAGGATTTTAGCTTTGATTTAGCTAAGGATGATATCATTGGTGTCGTAGGTGATAATGGCGCTGGAAAATCTACCTTATTCCGCATTTTAATGGGGCTTGAGCCATTATCTAGTGGAGAGCTTATTAAGGGTGAAACCCTAAAAATAGGCTATTTTTCTCAGAATTTAGAATTGATTGACCCAGAAATTAGAGTTATTGATTATATTAAGGATACAAAGAATATCATCGATACCCTAGAGGGTAAGATGGATGCAGAAACCCTACTTGAAAATTTCTTGTTTTCTAGGGATTTACAATACACGAAGGTAAAGATGTTATCGGGTGGAGAAAAAAGAAGATTACAGCTTGTAAAGGTTCTAATCGACAATCCGAATGTATTATTATTTGATGAGCCTACGAATGATTTAGATTTATATACCTTAGAAATATTAGAAAATTATTTAATGGATTTTAAAGGACCTATTTTAGTTGTATCTCACGATAGATATTTCCTAGATAAAATATGTAATAAGCTATTTATTTTTAAAAATGGCTATATTGAGGAATCCTTATTATCCTTTAGTGAATACCTATCAAATAATGATTCTACTATTATAAAGGAAGAAACCATTAAAAAGGAAAAGCCTAAGGCAAACCGTATGCCAAGCGCACTTCGCCGTGAGCTTGAAGAGGCTGAAAAGAGGATGCCTAAAATCGAAGAGAGAATCCGTGAAATAGAGAATGAATTAGAAGAGGCACAAACGGATTATAAAAAGCTAATGGAATTATCTTTAGAAAAGGATAATTTATCTATGGAATATGATTCTTTAATGGAACGTTATTTTGAATTACTAGAAATAAAGGAGTCCTATAAGATATGATGCATGAATATTATCAGGTTTATGATAAAAACCTAAAGCCATGTAATTTATTAATAGAACGACCAAATCATGTACCCGACGGGTATTATTTTGGAATTGTAGATTGTGTTTGCTATAACCTAAGAAATGATTCCTTTTTAATGACAAAAAGAAGTAAGGATAAGCCTTATATGGCAGGACATTTAGAGGTGACTGTTGGCTGCATGCAGTATGGAGAGGAGCCTCTTAAATCCATTCAAAGAGAATTGCTGGAGGAAACTGGTATACGCCCAAATAAAATTGAGCTTTTTAAAACCTTTATATCCCATCATGCGATTGCACATACCTTTGTTGCCATTTTAGATATTGATCCTGATTCTATCGTTTTACAAATGGGAGAAACAGATGCTTATTATTGGTTTAAGGAAGAAGAATTTAAAAGAATCTGGCAGGGTAGCTTAATAACTCAGGTTCAAAAGACCAGAATATCACCAAATATCGAAAAAATAATTGAACAAATAAAGGTGATGAAGAATGAACGATAAAAGAAACCTATACTTTGGAGTTATAGGGATGGTATTAGGCATTACCTTAGCACTTATTGGTATCCTATATTATGATTATTTCCTTCATGCAATTTGTATTGCTATTGGAATTGTTATCATACTTATGAACATATATCCTTTATTATTTTCCTTCAAGGAAATGAAATATAATAAAAGATTTGTATATATGTTTGTTACATCCCTTATATTTATTCTTTTAGGAATAGCCTTCATCATTAACCATGAAATGTATATTTCTATTGTTTTTGGTGTATTTTTAATCATCCTACCTATAATACGTATTCTTTTAGCCAAAAACCATAAAATGCAAATTTATCATGAGGTTCCCTATATCCTTTTAGGCTTAGCATTAGCTTTAAATATATCTCATTTGATATTCCAAATTGCAATTGTAGCACTTGGTATATTACTTGCAATGTATAGTGGATTATATTTATTATTGATTGTATTTGGCAAAATAAAAAGAAATGATAATGAAGCAGAAGAGGCAAATTAATGCCTCTTTTTTTCTCCTCTCAATTTGGTATAAATGCCTTTCATTATTACCCAAGTTGTTTCATTTTGTTTCTTAAAATCATAGTTATATCACATTATGACATAAAATAATGTTTGACAAGCTTTACATTTGTTGATATACTACAACCGAAACGGAGAGTTAGTCAGTTTCTGACATAAGGAGGTTTTTTATGGCAAAAGTAGCAATTATTACAGATTCGAATAGTGGAATCACACAGAATGAAGCAAAGGAATTAGGAATTAGAGTTGTTCCTATGCCATTCATGATTGATGGTGAGGAATATTTAGAGGATATAACATTAACACAAGAACAATTTTACGAAAAATTACAAGGAGAGGCTAATGTATGTACATCACAGCCTTCCATTGGATTTGTAAATTCTGTATGGGATGAGGCACTAGAATCCTATGATGAGGTAGTCTATATTCCTATGTCTAGTGGATTATCCAATTCCTGCCAAAGTGCTTTAGTTAGTGCTGAGGCAATGTATAAGGATAAGGTATTCGTTGTGGATGATCAAAGAATTTCTGTAACACAGCGTCAGCATACCCTAGATGCTATTAATCTTGCAAAGAAGGGCTATAGTGGAAAAGAGATTAAAGAGATTTTAGAAAGAGAAAAATTTAATTCAGATATTTATATTACATTAGATACTCTTTATTATTTAAAGAAGGGTGGAAGAATCACTCCTGCAGCTGCAGCCTTAGGTGGTTTATTAAAGTTAAAGCCTATTTTAACAATTAAGGGTGAAAAGCTTGATAAATATAGAATGAGAAATCGTGATATGGATAATGCAAAGAAGATTATGATTTCTGCTTGTGAAGCATCCATCAATGGCTTTTTAAAGGATTTAGATGGTAGAACCGATAATGTATTTATAGAGGTTGCCTATACAGGTACGGATAAGGGGCCTGTATTAGAATTTATTAAAGAAATAGAAGAGGTATTCCCTAATAGGCATATTGATTGCAGCCCACTATCCTTATCTGTTTCTTGCCATATTGGTACAGGAGCACTTGCGATGGCCATATCTAAGGCTATTCCAGAACTTGAAGAATAACAAAATTGAGCCAAGTTATTTGGCTCTTTTTTTAAAACATAGTTTTTATATTAAGTGATAAAAATGGCTTTTTCTTGTTTACATATAAAAAATATAGTATAATACAACATAAGTTGAGGTGTTGGATATGAAAAACAAAAAGATTCATCCCTACGTTATAATTATTGTAAGCTTTTTAAGTATTATTGTAGCTGGAACAATTCTTTTGGTTATGCCATTTACAACAAAGGATTTTCATTCCATTGGATTTGTAGATTCTCTATTTATGGCAACAAGTGCTGTATGTGTTACAGGTCTTGCGACAAATAGTGTTACAAATTTTACGATTTATGGAAAAATTGTTATGGTAATACTTATGGAAATAGGAGGATTATCCTTCATTACAATCGCTATATTTTTCTATACGATGATTGGTGCTAAAATTGGAGTTTCCAATAGATTCTTACTTAGAGAGGCATTAAATCAATCCTCTGTATCTGGTTTAATACCACTTGTTAGAAAAATTGTTATAATATCATTTTCTGTTCAAATATTATGTGCTGGAATTAATATGTTTTCCTTCGTCAATTATTTCGATAATTGGTGGGATGCATTAGGAGTATCCTTATTCCATTCTGCATCGGCATTCAATAATGCAGGATTTGATATTTTTGGAGATTTAGGTGAGGATTCCTTAATCCGCTTTAAGGATGATATTTTAGTAAATATGACAACAATATCTATGATTATCATTGGATCCTGTGGATTTGTTGTATTAGATGATATTTTTAAAAAGAAATTTAAATGGAAGAGGTTTTCTCTTCATTCTAAGATAGCTATTGTTACTACATTATTCTTAATCTTTGGTGGTGCATTATTTATTAAAGCAACACTAAGAGATCCAGATTTTACATGGCTTCAGGCACTCTTCGGGTCAGTAACCTGTAGAACTGCAGGCTTTACAACCTACAATTTAGCCAATTTAAAGGATTATCCTGGAGCTTATTTAATATATACTGTATTAATGCTTATTGGTGCATCCCCCTGTGGTACTGGTGGTGGTGTTAAAACAACAACTTTAGCCGTTGTTTTAATTGCGATTGTGTTCTATGCAAGAGGTAAAAGTGCAAGAGCCTTCGGAAGAAAAATATCCAATGAGCAAATATTCAAGGCGTTTGTTTTAATTGGTATGTGTGTAATTATTGTATTCTTAGGTACCTTCTTAGTAAGTGTCGTACAGACAGATAGAACCTTAGCAGGTACAACAGAAACGTATGGTATGCAAGAAATCCTATTTGAGGTTGCGAGTGCATTCTCAACAACAGGATTATCTATGGGTATTACCACAAGCTTAAATGCTGGAAGTAGAATTATATTATGCTTTATTATGTTCTTTGGTAGACTTGGCCCATTAACGATCATTGGTGTAGTGAATAAGAACTGGCTTGGTGCTTCAAAAGAAGAGATAAAATATGTAGAGGAGAATGTGATTATAGGATGAGAAAGATACAGCAAAAGAAATCATTTATGGTTATAGGTCTTGGTCGTTTTGGTGCAAATATTGCCAAGATTTTAGCAAATATGGATGCAGATGTTTTAGCCATTGATATTGATGAGGAATCCGTAACTAAGGTTGCTCCATTTGTCCCACATTGCCTTGTTGCAGACTCTACAAAGGCAAATGCTTTAAAGGAGCTTGGCGCAAGTCAAATTGACCATGCGGTAGTTGCGATTGGTAACAATTTACAGGCATCTATTTTAACCGTTTTAAATTTAAAGAACTTCGGTGTTAAAAAGATTACAGTTCGTGCAGACGAAGAAGGACACAAAGAGGTTTATAGAATGCTTGGTGCAACAGAGGTAATCATTCCTGAGGAGGCAACAGCGCTATCCCTAGCAAACCAAATTATGTCCGATTCCATTTTGGATTATTACCAGCTATCTGAGGATTATACAATGGTAAAAATCTCTGTGGGTGAAGGCTTTGAGCCTAAGAGCATTATCGATATGAATGTTCGTGTATTATTTGATGTAAATATTGTTGGTGTCATTAAAAATGATAAATTTGCTATTCCAAAGCCTATGGATTTAATTGTTCCAGGAGACATTTTAGTTGTTGTAGGTACTAAGGATAATTATTCTAAGTTTGAGCAATTCTTAAATGTTAAGCCAAAGCCAAAGGTAGAAGAAAAGAAGCCTGTTGAAGAAAAGCCTATAAAAAAGGAAGAAAAAACTGCTCCAGCTAAACCTAAAGCGAATACTAAGGAGACAAAAAAGAAATAATGCGAGCTCTTTTAGTACATAATCCTTACAGTAGAAAAAGGCTTAAGACAAAAGAAATCGATTATATTAAAAAAGAATTGTCTGTGGAATACACCACAGACATTTTTGAAACTATGGGAAGAGGCTCTATTAAAGAATATGTATCCAATCATGCGAAGGATTATGATTTAGTTATTGCTGCAGGTGGGGATGGCACAATACATGAGGCTGCAATAGGTATTCTAAATAGTGAGAAAAAGCCTACTTTAGCCATCATTCCAAGAGGAACGATGAATGATGTAGCAAGATGCTATAAAATGCCAAAAAGCCTTAAAAAATGCGTAGAAATCATTAAAAAAGGTAATTCTTTAGAAAGAAATGCATATAGGATTAATGACAATTATTTCTTATATGGCTTAGCGATTGGTAGATATACCTCTGTTTCCTATAGAGCTGATAAGAAGAAGGAGCTAGGAAGGCTTGCCTATTATTTTGCTTGTATAAAGGATTTCTTTAAATCAAAAGCGACAAATATAAACATAAATGGGAATAATTTAAAAATATCACAAGCATTTATTATTGATAATAAATACATGGCTGGATACCCTATGGCATCTATAAGTGATGATTGGATTCATTTGAAATATATCCCATCCAAAAATAGATTTATAGATACATTTAAATTCCTTTTCTTTTTACTGTCTAAAGCCAAAAGACATTCTAATGAAATTACAGGTGAGGATATAAAAATAGAAGGGAAAAACATATGCTTTACTCTTGATGGAGAAAGATATATTACAAGCCATGCAACAATAAATAAGCTTAATAATGCAATAAAAATTATTACAGGATAAGAAAAGAAAATCATGATTAGATTGTGATTTTCTTTTTTTAATTTTTAAAAGCATCGAATTATAACGCGGTTTTTGTCTGTTATATAAACAATATTTACGTTATTGTATCGATACGAAAAAAATGACATAAAATTTAGAAATTTTTTCCATCGCTAAACCGTTGAAAACGTTTTTACTTTGTGATATACATAAATATATAATATTTATGGAAGCATAAGTATAGGAAAAGTGATAAAGGCAAAACTAGAGTAATCTAGTGACGCAAAGCTAAAGGGGCCATGGGGAGATGGCTAGCCAGTTACCGATTATATTGGGGGACTGGCTTTTTTTATTCAAAACGTAGGAGTGAGATTTATGAGTATGAGAGAAAGGACAACTAGAAAATGGGTAACCAAAGTTTTATCTGCAGTTGCAGTATTGGTTGCCCTTTTTGTGCTTGTCTTTTCTCTATTTCAGAATCCTTCTACTCATGTATATGGTTTATCAAAGGAAGTATCTACAGAAGCAGAATTAAAGAGTGCACTTGAAGCACCAGAATATGATGAAATTATTGTTACAGCATCTATTACATTAACGAATGGTACAACCCTAGATGGTGATTTAGATGATGATGGTGTAAGAAAGACCATTCGTGCTTTAGTTACAGGTACAACCGATCAGGGTGTAATCAATAGTAATGCTTCCAATTACACACTATTCTATATAGCTCAAAATGCAACAGTACATATTAACAACTGTATCATTAAGGGTGGAGGAAATAGTGCTATTGTTAATGGTGCAAGTGATACTGCAACCTCAAATAATTCCACACTTTATATCGATAAATCTCAAATCTCTAATTCAGGTTCAGCATCCATTCATGGTGGTGGTATAAGAAATACTGTTGGCGGTAAAATTGTACTTACCAATTCATCAATTACAAGAAATGTTGCTGAATATGGTGCTGGATTCCAAAATCAGCAGGGTACATTTATCCTAGATAACTGTTCCGTATCTGAAAATAGAAGCTTAGCCTATGGTGGAGGCGGTGGAGAAAACACTGGTAACAATAAGGGTAACGGTACAAATGCTTATATGTATATTTACAATTCCACAATTGCAAATAATACCTCAAAGGAAATTGGTGGAGGTATTAATAACTGTAAGAATGGTAATTTATATGTAATTAATTCAACTGTTGCAGGTAATGCAACAACGAATGGTACATTTTCTGGTGGTGGTATTGGTAATAATGATTCTACCCTAGTTTGTACAAATTCCATTTTGTTAGATAACGTATATCTATCAAGCGATACAGTAGAAGAGCAGGATACCTATGCATATTCCTCAGGCTCTGTAACGCTTGAAGGCTGTGTATATGGTACAGTAACAGGTAAGACTACAGCTCTTGCGAATGCAATTGAGGTTGAGGATTCCTGCTATAAGGCAAGTGAGGATGATTCTGTATTTGCAGCAACAAAGACAGGATCCTTAATTAATGAAGATGGCTCACAGGGTACCTTAACCTATAATCAGGTTGCTTTAGTTGAGGATGAAAATGGAGTTACCTATGCTCCAATTGCATCCGATTCTATGGCAATATCTGGCAATTCAAGCCTAACACCAGTTAAGGTTGAATTTGATTATTCCAATTTATCGAATATTACCTATAATACAGGAGATTCTTGCGCAAGCACAACCCAAGCTCCAACTACCATTGGTGGTGGTGAGGCAATGAAGTCTAGCGAAAGAATTGTTACAGTTACAGTTTTCGTAAACCAGGACTTCCAGGTTAGCGGTGGTACAGTATATGGAGATTCCTATATTGTTGATACTGAGGGTACAACAGATATTACACTTTCTGCAACACCAAAGGCAAATAAGGAAAATGAAACTGTTGTTTGGACACTTGTAAACGAGGATAGCAAGGAGCTTACTATTGTCTCAACAGAAAATCCTTATACTCTTGATACATCCCTTTCAAGTGATATTATGCAAAATTCATGGGATGCATCTAAGAATGCATATGATATTGTATTACAGCCAATTTGCATGTCCTTAGAAAGCGAAGCAGGGGATAAGAGTGTAGATTTAAGCTGGAATTTATCTTGGGCAAATACGCATTCTAGCTCCTATAGCTTAAAGAATTCTGTTTCAAGCTATCTGGTATATTATGGATTAGTTAATGATTTTAATGCATCATCAACCACCTATTATCAAGAAACAACAAGTACCAATATTAATGTAAGTGGTTTATCAAATGAAACTACATATTATTTCTTCGTTGTACCTAAGTTTAATAATAAAGCAACAGGGGATAGTGTAGGCTATGTTACGGAAACTCCAGTAGAATCCGGAGTTAAAACTTATGTACTTGCAGATTCTATTAAAGATGGCGAAAGCTATTTAATTGTAAGTAGCAGTAATGCAGGTAGTGCAAAAGCGTTAGTTGGTGGAAACAATACAGGCTCCCTTCAAAATGTAACGGTAAAAACTGCATCAGGTGCAAGCTATATCGAAGTAGAAGCAAGTGATGCAATGTTATGGACTGTAACCAAAACTAATTCAAATTATACAATTCATTCAGGAAATTATTATATATGCCTTTCTGGCACTAATAGAATTCTTAATACAACACCACAAAACCTAACAGTAGCATTTACGAATTCTGCGGCAACTATAGGGTATTCAAGTGGTTGGTGGACATACTATTTGAACATTACTGATACAACCCCAAAAAGATCAACTACTGCATCAAATGTATATTTCTATAAGCTAAAATCTAAAGCAGATGCTCCAACTACCATTCAAGCATCTATTCAATCCACTATGGGAGTAGATTCTGGTAGAATTATAGGGCTTACTACAGCTATGGAATATTCTACAGATGGTTTAAATTGGATGGATGTTACAGGAACAACTATGGAAAATGTAGCTGTTGGAAATTATTATTTCCGTTATAAGGAAACTGTTGTTTCTTATGCATCCGCTGCAGTTACAGTTAGAGTTGAACCT
>JAFPIE010000196.1 GCA_017388605.1 Acholeplasmatales bacterium
CTTTATTGAGGGTATGTCCTTAGGTATTTATTCCTTCTTAAAGATGAATATGTATAGAGATATTAAGGATCACGAGAAGAAGGTATTAGAAAATAGAAACATATCCGCTTTATTAGGTAATCCTATGTTTGGCGAGGTTGACTTAGGTGGAAAAATATACCCTGTAGTCAATTTAGATTCTAGCCAGGAAAAGGCTATTTCTATGGCTGTAAGTGGTAAATCCTTCTGCTTACAGGGGCCACCAGGATCTGGTAAGAGCCAAACCATTACGAATATTATTGCATCCTTAATTGGTAATAATAGGCATGTATTATTCGTATCCGAAAAGCTTCAAGCTCTTGAGGTAGTATATGAGAATTTAAAAAGAGCAGGGCTTTCTGATTTTGCAATAGAATTACATTCCTCTAAGGCAAATAAGAAAACCTTCATTGATAATCTATATAAAACGGCAACTCTACCTAAGTATAATATTTCTACTATGGCAGATTCTACCACTCGTGCTCATGATACCCTAGAGGATGAAATTAAGGCCTATATGAATTCTATTAAAGCTAAGGTATATAATGAGGAATTTACGGTATTTGATTTATTCTCCTTATATATAAGCTTAAATTCAGATTTTATTGATTATAAATTTGAGGATATAAAAAATAAAAGCTATTCCTTAATCAATAATACCAAAAGGTATTTAAGAGAATATAAGGATGCTATAGAAGATATTGGCTATGATTATAGAAATACTGTATTCTATGGCTTTAATGATTTAAATACAAGCTATGTTTCCTATGAAATGAATAAGGAATTTGAGGAGGCAATTTCCTATTTAAATCGATTAAATACCTATAGGGATAATTTAAACAAATATATTTCTATTAATGATAAGGATATATTATCTGTATTTGATTTATATAGAGTATTTGATTTTATACCTGTTTATAACCAAATGAAGCATCAGGAGATATTAAATCTTTCTAAAGAGGATATCGATAAGGTATTACCTTTAATGGAGGAATATTTAAATATTTCCTTGAAGCAGGATGTTATGGCATTCTATGATAAGGATATTATTAATATTGATGTCAAGGAATTATATAGAAGCCTAAGAAGCTTTAGTGGCCTATTTAAGGTATTTAATAGGGAATATAGAGAAACGAAAAGAAAAATCCTATCCTATAGAAAGGATAAGGCTCGTGATAAGGTCTTACTTAAGGAATTAGAGGAAATCCTTGATTTAAAGGATAGATTATCGAAAAAGAAGCTACTTAAGGAGCATATATTAAAATATATTCCAATAGAGGATTCTAATTTAATGAAGGAATACTATAAGGAAGTAAAGGAATATAGCCCTTATGCATTAATTCGAGTAAAAGAGGATAATAGAAATGCTATATTAGATCAAATGCTATCGTTTAAGAATTACCAGGATGGAGATATCAATTTAAGAGCACTTCAGGTAAGATTTGATAGTGAAATTATAGATTTCTATAAAAATGCTTTAACTACTGTAATAAATCATTTAACAGAAATGTATAAGCTAAAGGATAAGATTCCATCCTATATAAGAGTATTAAATGTTATTAAGGAATTAAAGGATAAGGAATTCATTGGCTTTTTAAATGCTTATTTAGATAAGGGATTATCCTTAGATAAAATGGATTCCGTATTCCTAAAGACCTATTTAAGAAACAAGGTATTATATGTCATTCAAGAGGATCCTATTCTAAATGGATTTACAACGAATTTATTTAAAGATAAGGTCAATGAATTCATTAGCTTAGATGAAACTATTTTAAATTTAAATAGAGATTATATTATTTCTGTTAATTCTATGAAAAGACCAGATGATATATTATTAGATGGCTCTAAATTTAAAATACTTGCTAAGGAAGCAAATAAGGTAAGAAGACAAAAGCCAATACGTTTATTATTAGATGAAATCTTTGATTTTGCCATTTCTATTAAGCCTGTATTTTTAATGTCACCCTTATCTGTTTCTACCTATTTAAATGAAGAAAATGAATTTGATTGCGTCATCTTCGATGAGGCATCACAAATCTTCGCAGAGGATGCCTTTGGTGCAATCTATAGAGCCAAGCAAGCGATAATCATTGGAGATTCTAAGCAAATGCCACCTTCCAATTTCTTTAATGCTCAAGCAGAGGATCTAGAGGATGATTATGATTCTATTGATGAATCTATCTTAGATATGGCACTATCGAATTTTAATACTTTAAGCCTAAAATGGCATTATAGAAGTAGAAGTGAGGAGCTTATTGCCTTCTCAAATAAGAATTTCTATGATTCTACACTTATTACCATTCCTGAGGCAATCAAGGATAAGAGTGGCTTTGGTATTGATTTTATCTATGTGAAGGATGGAATTTATAATCAAAAAACTAGAACTAATGAAATGGAAGCAAATTTAATTGCGGATATGGTTATAGATCATTATAAAAATAGTGATAAATCCTTGGGTGTTGTTGCCTTCTCTAAGGTACAGGCAGATTTAATTTCGGATTTAGTTGATGAAAAAATAACAAAATATCCTGAATTAA
>JAFPIE010000197.1 GCA_017388605.1 Acholeplasmatales bacterium
TCATTTCTATTTATTTTTTGATTAGCTTTTTCGCCTTTCATTAAATAAATAGGCAAAATCTTAAAAAAATTTTCACGATTATAAAAAAACTGTAAAAATTTTTACATCTTTACAGTCTTAAAAGCTTAAATTGTAATTTCAATAGTATCTTTAGAATCGGAGCCTTTGATAGTAGCATGAGCTGCATTCCTTTTAATTGCAATCATACATGCGCCTAAGAAGGTATGTGCTTCATTTTTAATATAATTATCCTCTGTTCTAGGGTTTGCAGAGCCAATACCTACTAGGGTTGCGCCATCTAGGGATACTTTAATTAATTCCTCTTTTGTCGTATCAATTATATTATTACTATCCTTATATTCAAAATAAATATAGGTTAATTCCTTACCACTATAATCGATTCTTGCAGTAAGCTTAGATTCCATTGATGTCGCTAAAATCTTTTCCTCTACAACCTTATTATCCTTATAGCCTATAGCCTTTATAGATCCCTTTTCGTATGGGAATTTATAGGTAGTAAAGCCATTTACAATTTCTTTTTTACCTAAGGATTTACCATTAACAAATAATTCAACTATAGGGTATATAGAATATACCTCTACAACAATATCCTTACCGATAACATCATCCTTATAGGTATAGGTATTTCTTGAATTGGTCCAGCGCCATGCGGATTTTGTTTCGTCTTCATCATAAATATAGGATGCAAGCTCTAAGGTTGCCTTACCATAGGTAACCATAGCTAAATATGCCTCACCTGTAGGGTACCCTAGTAAATCGAAGGCACCACCATTCGCTAAAATCCATGGATATGGCTTTTGGAAATGATGATCATGATCAAAATAACCACCAATACCTACCTCACCTAAATAATCTATACCTGTCCAAATGAAATCACCAATAACCTGTGGGTACTTCTTCATTCTTTCATAATTCTTATAGATATCCTCGCACATAGTCTCTGTGCCTACAATAATTCTTTCTGGATGAATTTTACTATCTAGCTCATATCTTTTATATGCATAATTATAGCCAGCTAAATCTAATACCTTAAATGTTTCAATAGATACTCTTTCGCTATCAGGAGCGCAAGCAATTTCAGCCATACCATAGCCAAAGCGAGTAACGATTTTATTATAGTCATCTACAATCTCATCACTATTGGTATAAACCTCCATCATCTTGTATCTTTCCTTATGCGCATTTAATTCTTCTCTTTCTAGATTTGTAAAATTAACACCCATAGTGGATGGTCTATAATCATTCTTATGAATATAATCGCATAATTCATTAAGAATTCTAAAGCCTTCCTTATCTAGTGTTGTAGGAGAGGCAAGCTCATTACCTAAGGAATACATAATAACAGATGGATGATTATAATCCTTATCCATCATAGATTTTAAATCCTTAATATAATTATCCTTAAAATCCGTTGCATAATCATATTCTGTCTTATGGTATAGCCACATATCGACTAATTCATCCATAACCAAAATACCAAGCCTATCACAAGCCTTAAGAAGATGTTGGGACGCAGGATTATGTGCACTTCTTATGGCATTAAAGCCTGCATTCTTTAAGATGAATAATCTTTTTACTTCAGCATCATATATAGATTTAGCACCTAAGATACCATTATCATGGTGTAAGCATGCACCCTTTAAAATGGTCTTTTTACCATTTAAATAGAATCCTTTTGTTGTATATTCTAATGTTCTAAAGCCATATTCTAAAGAATATGTATCTATAATTTCATCCTTATCCATTAAATAGAATTTAAATGTATAAAGCTTTGGATTATCTAAATCCCATAGAGTAGCATCAATATTTAGCATTCCTGATGCACCTTTATTCTTTTTAATACATTTATCTTCATCATAGATTTCCATAAGTACATCTAATTTCTTCCTTGATGTATATGGAATAGTATAGGATAGAGTAATAGGGTCTAAGGATACGGTATTTAATTTAATATCATTTATATTAAAATGATCCATTCCACCAATATATAATTCTACTCCCCTATATAAGCCTGCCCCACTATACCATCTTGAATTTGGTACTAAGGTATTATCTACCGTAATTTTAATTTCATTTGTTTTTCCATAATTTAAATATTTTGTTAATTCAACAAAATAATCTGTATAGCCATATTTATGGGAATAAATCTCTTGATTATTTACATAAACTATAGAATTTCTATAAGCACCTAAAACGTGAAGATGAATCGAATGATTTATAAATTCTTTTGGTACCATGAAGGATTTTGTGTAGGTATAAAAGCCTCCACTAAAGTATGCTCCACCAACACCACAAGGGCCGCCGAAATATCTTTTTTCATGAAGCATTGCATCATGAGGTAAATCTACAAGTATACATTCATTTTCTTTTTCAAATCTCCAATTGGAATTAAAATCCTTTAAAATCATATATCCTCCTTAGGAAACTAAAGAATCATTTTCTTTAGACTCATCTGATAAATACTCCATAGTATCTTCTTTTTCTAATGCCTGGAATAAGAAATTAAACATAGCAATAATTTCTTCTTCCTCCATTTCGGTATCCTGTGTCTTTTGATACATATTGGATACCACAAAGGAAACATCCTCTTCACCTCTTAGATTATCTCTTTCGAAGGTGTTTTCTATATTTAATTCATCTAATGTTTTTGTTAATATACAATATAAATCTCTATTATTTATAATCATCTTTGCAGGAAGACCTATTTTCGTAAATATTTCATCTAATATACCATAGATTATATTTTTATAATCCTTTGGATCAGAAATGATATATTTAAGCTCCATAGCCCCTGTTTCAACAAAATAGAAATAGCATAAAAGTGGTCTAATCCCACTACCCTTTACCGCAACCGGTAGGTAGGAGGTAAATAAATAGCAATCCTCATTCAAATATAAATGATCCTTATATTCATTTACAAATTCACTATTTATAGGACTTCTATTTGGCATAATCTCTAAATAGGGTAGGCTTCTATAAATACAGGAATATTCTAATCTTTCCTTATTGAAGGAGGCAAGAACGCACCTATTTTCATTAAAGGCCTCAATGACACTTAATTCCTCATTTGGGATTAAGGAATTTAAGAATACAACGTATTCTGAAATGATCTTAATTTCATTATTTTTAGCATAAGTATATCTAGAGCCCTTTTTAAATCGGTAAATAATTAAATTATTTTCTAAAGTTTTCTTTTGTTCCATCTTATTTAAGAAGATAATATCCTCGTCGGTTAAATCCTTCTTTTCCTTAAATACAGCAACAATAGAATCACAATCTCCTACCGTTACAGAGTATTCATCCTCTGTAGATAGGACATCATGAACATAATTGATTCCATCACGATTATTAAATACCTGTAGTCCCTTCGCATTACCAAAGAATTGGTCGATGAAGGTAAGTATTGCCTTTTTACCAAAGGAATCTATGACATAGAATATATCTGCTGAAGAAAAGATATCAAAATATTGTCTTTTCTTAAAGCTTATGAAGCATTTTCTTATTTCCTTATAATCATCAATAAAGCTCATACTACCTCCTATAGACTACGACTCTTTTAATTCCATATTCCTTGTTCTTCCATAATTCTAAATCATGGAAGCACCTTGGATATTTAGAATCAATTCCCATTTCATAAACAATTATACCATCATTATCTAAAAGTGGATAAACCATTTCTAAGATACCTTCTATATCATCCATTTTATAGGGTGGATCTAATATAATTAAAGAATATTTTTCTTTTCTATTAATGCAAAAATCCTTATAATCCATGTTCGTAAATGTAACATCTAAAATACCTAAGGATTTACAGTTTCTTTTACATACCTCTAGTGCATTTTTATTTAAATCATTTAATGTGATATGAGATATTCCTCTAGAATATGCCTCAATTCCCATAGCGCCTGAGCCAGCAAATAAATCAAGGGCTTTACCAGAATCGAAATAAGGGCCAATCATATTATAGATTGCGCCTCTAACCTTATCCTGGGTTTCTCTTGTCGTATCTAGATTTGTCATATCAATAATTCTATGTCTTAATTTACCAGCTACAATACGCATATATACTCCTATCTTGGGAAGCTATCTACAATTTTAATATTTAGGCTTCTTCCCATAAATTTTTTGCCCTTAAAATTTCTTAAGAATCTTAAGGCCTCATTATGTACCTCAATAAAGCTTCTTTTATTTTCAATAATGATTTTACCAAAATGCTCCCTGTGAATTTTAAATTCATCATGGAAATATACAACCATTTGGTTTGGTCTTACTCCATCCTTTTGACCTACATTAATTTCTATTATAGAAAAAGTCTTATTTGAATCCTTCTTATTCTTCTCTTTAGAATCCTTTTTACTTCTATTTTCCTTAACGCTTTGAACAACAATTTCAGGATATTGTCTACCCTTATTTTCATCGATCATTGAAACTAAAGCATTAAGTAGTGGCATAGGATCACTATTCCCTCTTGCAAGCTTCATCAATAGATTATCATATTCATGATTATCTATATTTTTATCGATGGCATCCATAATCTTTAAATATAGCTTCTTTTGGTAGCTTTTCTCTATTTCCTTTGGTGTAGGTATTTCACATACTCTGATTTTAGATTTCGTATAACGCTCTAAATCAGAAATTCTACCCTTATTTCTTATCGTAGAAATCGTAATGGCAGTACCTGAAGTGCCAGCTCTTGCGGTTCTTCCTATTCTATGTACATAAAGCTCATTTTCATTAGGTACATCAAAATTGATTACAGCATCAATTCCATCAATATCGATACCTCTTGCGGCAACATCGGTTGCAATTAGGATATCTATAGTATTATTTCTAAAGGATTGCATAACCTTATCTCTTGAGATTTGCTTTAAATCTCCATGTAAGCCCTCCGCTCTAAAGCCTTGGGTTTGTAAGAATATGACTAATTCATCAACCATAGATTTTGTATTACAGAAAATCATAATCTGATGAAACTGATTATAATCTAATAAACGAATTAATAAATCCTTTTTCGAATCCTTCTTACAATAATATAGCTGCTGATCAATGGCTTCAACGGTTAATGTCTTAGATTCAATTTTAACCCATTTAGGGTCATTCATATAATTCTTAACCACATTTTTAATAAATGGTGGAATTGTAGCACTAAATAGTGCGGTTTGTCTATCCTTTGGCATAGAGGATAAAATCTTCTCTAAATCCTCTTGGAAGCCCATCTTTAGCATTTCATCTGCCTCATCTAATACCAAATAGCGAATCTGATTAAATTTAAGATTACCTCTTTCCATTTGATCTATGATTCTACCTGGAGTACCAATAATAATTTGAGGCTTCTTGGATAAGGCAATTCTTTGCTTATCGTAGGATTCACCACCATAAATACAAGCATATTTAATATCCTTATTACTTAAAAGTAGCTTTCCAATTTCATTGGAAACCTGAATGCCAAGCTCTCTGGTTGGCGTTAAAACTAAAGCCTTAGGGTCGTGCTCTTTTGGGTCAATTCCCTCAATTAGAGGAATCGCATAGGCGAAGGTTTTACCTGTACCCGTTTGTGCCTGACCAATACAATCAAAGCCCTCCTTAAGTAGTGGAATAGCCTCTTCCTGAATCGGTGTTGGAACTAAAATATTCTCTTTATTTAAGCAATCAATAATGTCTTCTCTGACATTTAATTTTTCAAAATCATTCATAAATTTATCTCTTTTCTTTTATAACCGACTCATTATAACAAAAACCAATATCTAAGTAAAGAAAAAAAGTGGAATTTCCACTTTATAATAAAGCCTAGGATGGTACGTGAAGAACGAAACCTTCACTGTTGGGTTGCCTCTTTTTAACTATCTATTAGGATTCCTACTCCAAAAAAGGTAGGCCTTCAACACAAAATAATTCTCAGCACCCTTTTCTATTATAATGAGCTCCACGGCCTTCATCCTAGTTACTTATATTATATACCTAAAATAATAGTTTTACAAGGCGTGCAAAATAGACAAAAAAGAAAAAATGGCCGAAGCCATTTTCTATTGAAAAATATGAAAATAGGATAATACACAGCTTAAAATTGCAAATAAAATTAATAATACTGCAACTACCTTCATGACATTATCCTTTGTATCCGACCCAAAGCGAGATCTTGTAGCCTGTGGCATAATTAGTGCAATAATAGCTACTGCAAGAAGAACAAGTGGAATACCAAAATGTAATGTGAAATAATTTTGATATCCAGAAAACATTGCGATAGCGATATATATACCTACACCAAAGGCAATAATTGCCATGGAAATCATTATAATTTTGTAAATCATTTTTTCTTTATTTGATGGCATAATTATCCTCCATAAACAATGAATAGTATATCATAAATTAGAAAAAAGAAAAACAAAATTATATAGATTTATTCTTTTCTTATTTCTTTTGATTCCATATAGGCCTGATACATATAATGAGGTCTTTTTTCCTTAGTAATGGTTATAAATTCTTGAATTAATGGTTCATTATTTTTAATGATTTCAACTAAATATGGATTATATCTTGTACCACTACCTAGAATAAATTCATCAATAACCTCTAAGACATTCTTAGAATTCTTATAATTTCTACCTAAATCGTCAGTTGCTGCATCAAGCGAATCTGCTAGAGATACAATATCCATAATGATTCTATATTTCGATTTTGTATTTAAATCTCCTATAGGATACCCCTTAGTTCCATCATAATATTTATGATGGTATAAGACTATATCGATATATTTTTCTAAATCCTTATCCTCCTTTAATAATTCCATACCAAATTCAGGATGTAAGGATATTCCCTTGAATTCCATATTGGAAAGCCTTCTTCCTTGCATATTGATGATATTGGTAATTTTAACCTTACCAATATCATGAAGTAAGGCACTCTTCTTTACAAATTCTCTTAATTCCTCGTATTCCATATCTAAGGAATCAAATAGCTTCTTATTCTCCTTATAGGAAGCATCAAAGATTAACTTCGATAATTTCATTACCATAACGGAATGTAGGTAGGTTGGAATTTGATTTTTAATGATTAAATTTAAAATAGCTTCTTCCTTTTCCTTCGCACTAGCTAAATATTTAATGGAGCATTCGCACCATTCTGCCAAAACAGAATGAATGAATGGGGTTGGTACAACACCAAAATAATTCTTATAATTATGCATGAATGCCTCATTAATTTCATGAAATACCTTGGATTTAAAGGTGGAATTTGAAGAATAATTTAGCCAACGCTCAATCGCGATGGGGCTTTCTAATATCGTATAGAAGGATTCTTGGGTATATTCTAATTCTGGATTATTCAAATTATGTCTATAATAATCTAAATATTTTTCTATACATTCTTCGATTCCTATATTACCAAGTAGCCTTTCCTTTTCTAGATAGGCACTATAAACAAAGGAATCCATTTCATAAATAGAACCATTTTCCATTTCCTCATTATATAGCTTAGAAACTAAGGAAAATAATTCAAGTAATGCTTCATTAGATAGCTCATCTGATCTATCAATTACTGCAATCCAGTCATATTCAATTTGATTATATATTTCAATAATTCTATCGGTATTTCCATCTAGCGCTTGTACCATAGGGCTATAATAAAATTCCTTAGCCTCCATATACCAATGGTAGGATTCCTCTGGTGTTATAGTATCGTTCATTCCAACACAAACAGAGGATAAATTATAGTAAACCAAAAAGAATTTTCTTCTAGATACTAAAGGTAATTCCTTATAATGCTCCTTATAGGATAATATTTTATACTGATAGGTTAATTCGGCATTCAAATTTGAGCTTCTTCTTTCACCCTCATTTAATAAATAGAAGGCTACATAATATAATTCAATAAGCTTTTCTATATTCTTTTTTTCTTCATAATAAAGAATTAGCTTTTCTACAATAGGAAATAAGAATTCCTTATCCATCATATATTCATCATAAAGCCTATCGATATTATCCTCTACCCTATTGGCTTCATCTTGATTCTTAAATCCTTCTTTTGCATATTCCTTAATTTCATCTAAAATCTCATTATTAATTTTGTAATATTCCTGTAATTTTTTCGCTCTAGTTTTCATAGAGGCAAGCCATGATTCAAAATCATTACCACTTTCTAATAAATCATCAAGCTTCTCTATATCGAAATAATTCGTTTCATATTCTTTTGCAATTTCATTAAAATTCATAATGGTCCCCTCATTTTTTTATTTTCTCCCCATTAAAATGAATTATATTCCCAAAATTTAATTCTTTTCTATAACCTCAAGCATCATATTATTTAAATCTACTGTAATAATATAAACTCCCTATGCTTAAGATAATATTTTCCTTTATTATTCCCTAATAAATCTGATTCCTTTACAGTAAATGTATACTCTTGATATCCCTTATCATAGAATCTAGGTAAAGTTAGAGAAATTAAACCATATCCTCCAAAATGGATTTTATACTTCATTATAACATGTATATTTTTCCCTGAAAAGAAAAATAAAGGGGAAATATAAAAAAATGGACAAA
>JAFPIE010000198.1 GCA_017388605.1 Acholeplasmatales bacterium
GATACCATTAGATAGACGAACTCTGGCATACTTTCTTAATGCTGAGTTTGGCTTCTTAGGTGTCATAGTAGTAACACGGGTACAAACTCCACGCTTCTGAGGTGAAGGAACCTTTGTGTACTTCTTCTCTAATGTATTGAATCCAATACCTAAGCTTGGAGACTTAGACTTAGAGATCTTGTCATTTCTTCCATTACGTACTAACTGTTCAATAGTTGGCATAAATTGATTTTCTCCTTTCAAATATGACATACTGTGATATATAAATCCGTTTCATACGGCAAATTTACGACAGCGTTTCAATTATAACAAATTATAAGTTAATGTCAACAAGAAAATGCAATTTTTTTTGATTATTTTTTTGACAATTTGAAACACCGATATGTGTGTTACGGTAAAAATGGCTTACCTAAGGGATTTACGATAAAAATGGGCTTTTGAATAATGGGCAATTATTTTTAAAAAGAAACACCGATATGTGTGTATTATTATAGATGAGAAATGGTCATAATAAAAGACTGTAAAACCAAAAGTCTTACAGTCTATCGTCCTTTTAACGAAGCTTAGCTCCTATTTCTCTTTCTAAACGGTTTAATACCTGATTAATAACCTTATCGACCTCTTGAGCCTCTAAAGTCTTTGTAGGATCCTCAAATGTCATAGTGAACGCAATAGATTTTTCATCACTTGCAACATTCTCACCAGTATATACATCGAAAATATCCAACTTAGTTAAATACTTTCTTGCGGTTTGCTTAACTAAGGTTACAATTTCCTCTGCAGAAACCTCTTTTTTAACTACAATAGCTAAATCTCTTGTGATCGATGGGAATTTATTAATTGGATGGTATTTTAATCCATTATTCTCGTTTATGATATCATGTAAATCCATTTCAAATGCTACAGTGCCCAAAACATCATGCATCTTTGCAAACTTAGGGTGAAGCTCACCTAATACACCAATTTGCTTGCCATCATGCATAATAGCTGCACATCTTCCTGGGTGGAAGGATGAAATCTTATTATAGGCTTGGTAGGTGACCTTGAAATTTAATTTATTAAATAAATCATCAACGATACCCTTTAATAAATAGAATTCAGAAACCTGCTTAACGCCCTTCCATAAATGGGATTCAAATAAACCATTTAATACGATACCTAAATGTAGGTCCTCGCTATCCTTTGTATGAACATTAGAAATTTCAAAGAATGCTAAATTTTCATTCTTTCTTGCCTTATTATAAGCAATTGCATCTACTAATCCATTTAATACGGATTCTCTCATGTAGGCTCTTTCTTCTGTAAGTGGCATTAAAACCTTAATTGGCTCCTTAACCTCTTCTACATAATATCCTAATTCTGCCTCACTAATTAAGGAATAGGATACAGCCTCATTTAATCCAAGATTTGCTAAAATTTGTCTAATTAATCTTGTTCTCTTTTGAGAATAGGTTAAATAGCCCTTATCTCTTGTTGCAGCGATTGTTGTTGGGATATTATCATATCCATACATTCTTGCAACATCTTCGATAATATCTTGAACGGATGGCTCTAAATCCATTCTTCTTGATGGTAATTTAATTGTATATTCTAAGCCGTTCTTTGTATATTCATAGGCTAATCTATCGAAGATACCTAAAACAAATTCATCGCTTAAATCTGTACCTAATACTCGATTAATCTTTTCTGTAGTAATGGTTACATATTTAGGCTCAAGAGTAACCTTAACATCTCTTGCTACACCATCATAAACGGTAGCACCTGCAAGCTCAACCATTAATTGGCATGCATAATCTAGAGCACGCTCTACTCTATCGTAATCAATCTTACGCTCGAATCTTGTAGAGGATTCACTCTTAAGACCAATCTTTGTAGAGGTTTTTCTAATGGATAGTGGATCAAAATATGCTGCCTCAAGTACGATATTCTTTGTATCCTTTTCTACTTCTGTAGATAATCCACCCATAACACCTGCAACACATACAGCATCCTTGCCATCTGTAATTACAATATCCTCAGGAGATAAGGTTCTTTCAATATCGTCTAATGTCTTTAATTTTTCATTTTCATAGGCCTGTCTTACAACAATAGTATTTCCAAGCTTATCTGCATCAAAGGCATGAAGTGGCTGCCCCATTTCCATAAGTACGAAATTTGTAATATCAACTACATTATTAATAGGACGAATACCTGATGCAATTAATCTTGCCTTCATCCACTGTGGAGATGGCATGATTTTAACATTGGCTAAATATCTAGCATTATATTTATAGCACTTATCTGTTTCAACCTTAACAGAAACAGGATTCTTCTTATCAGATACCTCAAAATCTGCACAAACAGGGTAAACCTTCTGGTTTGTTGCTGCAGCAACATCAAAGGCTACACCCTCAATAGATAATAAATCACTTCTATTGGATGTTAATTCTAAATCGATGATGGTATCATCAAAGCCTAATACCTTTAAAGGATCTTCTCCAACCTCTACATCATCATTAAATAAATAGATTCCGTTTTTGAATTCCTCATCTACATATTTTTCTTCAATGCCTAATTCCTGTAGGCTACATAGCATACCATTTGATTCAACGCCTCTTATCTTTGATGGCTTAATCTTGAAATCTCCAGGTAAAACCGCACCAGGAAGTGCAACAATGACCTTCTTGCCTGCTTCAACATTAGGTGCACCACAAACAATTTGTGATACCTCACCTGGTCTTATTTCAACCTGGCAAACATGTAGGTGGTCGCTATCTGGGTGCATAACGCATTCCTTAACTAAGCCTACCGTTAAATTGGTTGCCTCAACCATTTTCTTATAGGTTTCAATTTCACATACCTTGAAATTGATAATCTTATATAGTTCCTCATCGCTATACTTAGATAAATCTAAATATTCGCTTAACCAGTTCTTAGAAACCTTCATCTTACTTTACCTCCTTGAACTGATGTAAGAATCTAACATCGTTTAAATAGAAATTACGAATGTCATCAATCTTATATTTCATCATTGTAATACGCTCAACGCCAATACCAAAGGCGAAGCCTTGGATTTCCTTAGGATCATAGCCTGACATTCTAAGTACATTATCATTAACCATACCTGCACCTAAAACCTCAATCCAGCCAGTACCCTTGCAGGTTGGGCATCCCTTACCACCACAAAGTCCACAGGAAACATCAACCTCAACGGATGGCTCAGTAAATGGGAAGAAGGATGGACGAAGACGAATGTTTCTATCTGCGCCAAGCATCTTTCTAAACATTTCAAGTAAGGCACCCTTTAAATCACCTAGGGTAATATTCTTACCTAAAACTAAGCCCTCACACTGCATAAACTGATGAGAATGTGTTGCATCATCTGCATCTCTTCTATAAACCTTACCAGGACAAATAATCTTAATAGGCTCACCCTTCTTTTCAAGCATTGTTCTTACCTGAACAGGAGAGGTTTGGCTTCTTAATAATAATTCTGGATTGATATAGAAGGTATCCTGCATATCTCTTGCAGGGTGACCCTTAGGTAAATTTAATTTTTCGAAGCAGTATTCATCTGTTTCAATTTCAGGACCCTCGGCAACAGTATAGCCCATACCAACGAATAAATCCTCTAAATCCATAACGGTTTGCATTAAAGGATGAATTCCACCTGTAGGAATAGCTACACCAGGAAGTGTAACATCAATCGTTTCACTTTGTAGCTTCTTTTCAATAATAGCCTCTTCAATAGCCTTTCTCTTCTCTTCGAATTTAGCCTCAAGAGCACTCTTAATCTTATTAGATTTCATACCCATTTCCTTTTTAGCTTCAACGGATAAATCCTTCATTGTAGCCATAATTAAGGCAATAGGTCCCTTTTTACCTAAATAATTCGCCTTTTTTTGCTGTAATGTTTGTAAATCAGATACAGTATTTAATTCTTTTTCTGCATCCTCTAACACCTTGTCTAATTCTTCTAATTGACTCATAATTTTTCTCCTTTCAAAAATAAAAAAAGTCCTTAAAGCATAACGCTCTAAGGACGAATTACCGTGGTACCACCTTAGTTCAAAGAAAAAAACTTTGCACTCAAATGCCATAACGCGGCTTAGCGGGTGGGATTAGCACCATTCCGAAGGTGAACTCATAGCCTATTCTCTTAGATTACTTTCACCATATGTAATCCTCTCTTGAAGCATTTTAGCTACCATGTCCTTCATCATCATTTTATAAACACAAATATTATACTAAATCTAATTCCTCTTTTCAAGAAGCTTAATCTACTTCTTTTAAACAAATCTCTTTGTCATTTTCCATATGATTTACTCTATGTGTAATATAAATAATTGTTTTATTCATGCTCTTTAAATTAGAAATGATTTTCTTTTCATTTTCTATATCTAAAGCACTAGAAAATTCATTTAATAATAATATAGGTGAATCATGTAATATACTACATGCAATTAAGATACGCTGAATTTGTCCTAAGGATAAGCCTTCTCCTCTATCCTTAAGCTTTATATCAAGTCCGCCCTGAGCTATGATTTCATCATATACATTAGATAGCTTTAATGCATTTATGATTTCATCATCATTTTTACCAGTTAATATTTTAAAATTATCTCTTAGTGTACCACTAAATAAAATATTTTCCTGTGGTACATAGCTAAATAAGGAAATATGCTTAAAGGATAATTCTTCCCTTTTATTATCCTTAATGTAATAAATATTACCAGAATTTGGACTTATAAAGCCCATAAGTAGCATGAATAAAGTCGTTTTACCAATACCTGATGGACCAGATAATAATATAGTTTCCCCTCTTTTGATTTCAAAGGATACATCCTTTAATACAGGATGGTCTATATCATAGGAAAAGGATACATGTTCAAAGACAATGGAATCAAAATCAATATTCTCTATATTTTCCATATCCTCTATATTTAGCATCTTATTTACTCGATCCATGCTCGTATTAGCTAAAGCATATTGATTCATAAGTGGGGATAGGGAAATTAATGGAGACTCAATTTGACGCACAAGCATTACAAGTGCGATTAATGCGCCATAGGTAAACCAATTATGATATATTCCTATAGCTCCATAAATGATTGGTCCTACATAAATAATAGAAGAAAATGCATATAATAAAGAATTAGCTCCATATAATAAATGATTTCTTCTTCTTTTATCCTTTATTTCTTGATTTAATAAGGAATCATAATAATTCGATGCAAAGCTATTGGCTTGATAAGCCTCAATAATCTTTAAATTCTCATTGGATTCCACAATAAAGGAATTCGATTTACCCTCACTTTCCAAAACATTTTTATGTCTTGGCTTCATATAATGAGAATATATTTTAGCAAATAAAATACCTAAGGTACCTGATGCAATTAGAATCAATAATAATTTATAATCAAATTTAACGATATACACTAATAGGATTGCCGCAAGAAGCACTCTCACTATAGTTCTTATTAATGTAGGAATAACAACTAATTTCTTATGAATGATATTATCCGTATCCTTAGTAAATAATAATTCTATTTCCGCAGAATGATATTTACTTAATTCACTATATTTCTTCTTTGACATAGAATCATATAATTCTTTTTTTATATTTTCCTCTAAATCTAGGGAAAACTTAGAATATAAGAAATTATTAAGCGTGTGAAAAAAGATAGATATTATAGCTGTTACTAGAAGCAATATAGAATAAAGAATTAAATTATCTCTATTGCCATCTAAGCTATTATCCACTAAATTATTCGTAAAATATGGAATTAATAGAACAAATATACTTTCTAATACGATGAGTATAGAAAGAATAATAGTATATTTTTTATTCCTCATTTATACAACCTTCCAAAAATACCTCTAATAAAGGAGGATTTAACTAAGCATTTATATATCCTATACCTTAGTCCCTTCATATTATGGACCTTATCCTTCTTTGTATAGGACATGACATAGCCAATCATTTGATTTTCGGATACATTTCTTTCTAAGGGTCTTTGATGATCTCCAACAATGGTATATTGATTATCCGATATATATCTTATTCTATGTAATACAAAGGAACCATCAAATCTTCTAAATAATACAATATCTCCAACCTTAAGTGGTCTATCGATTTTTTTTAATGTCACCAAATCATTTGTTCTAAGTAGTGGTAGCATCGATGTACCATGAATAGGAAATGTAAAGGCTAAATCCTTAGAAAATGCATCTAAAATTAGAGGATATAAATCCTCCATTTTATTCATAGAAGCCTCTTTTCTTAAGCTCTTTAATAAATTCATTCAAATCTTCTTCTAATGTTTTTCTATCTACCTGATATTCATCTAGCATAGCTTTTATAATATCTTCTATTTCAACATCATCCATAAGCTTCTTAATTATATATGTTCCTGTCTCATTTAAATTAAAGATTTTAGATGCATTTACATTCCCACCAACAATAGGAATTAGCATTCCTTCTTCTCCAATTTCCTTAAATATAAAGGTATTCTTTAATAGCATAATTCATCAATTCCTTTCTTTAATGTTAAATAAGCATCCTTTTCCATATTACATCCAAGTAAGAATATAGGTAATTCTAATAGCTTATCCATAATTCTATTCCATAATTCTTTGTTTTCCATAGTCGGTAATACAAGCTGTGTAATAAGCCTCTTGAATGCTTCTATTTTCGTTAATTTCGTTAAAGCATTATCCTTATTTTGATATAAAAACACTATACAGGATAATTTCATGGAAACATTATTATCTAATTGATGCTTACCACTCCATAAGGAGGAATAGCATATTAGATCATTACCTTCTATTTTTAAAATGTTTTTATCGTCATTAATGACAACTACATTCTCATATTTTTGCCATAATCTAGAATGTGTCGATTTCCCTGTTCCACTTTTCGCAGATAATATAATACCTTTATTATCATAGATAAAGCTAGAGCCATGAAAGATTAAGGCTTGGTTTAATGCCATAATATAGCTTATAGCATATTGGCTCAATAAATATTCTGTAACAAAGGTATCTATAACAGGCTTTAATAGAATTGTTTTACCTAAATAGATAATATAGCCAAGTAGGGTATTCCCTTCCTTTTGTATTTGAATGGATATATCCTTAGTCTTATATAAATCATAATATTCTGTTTTAATAGGCTCTACATCAGGTAATTCTATAGCATAATCCTTTTGAGTCAAAATAC